>CAYJQA010000826.1:0-1974 GCA_964372065.1 uncultured Litorilinea sp. | reverse complement strand
GGGTCAAGCGGTGCAGCTTGCCCCCGCTGAGGATGATGGTGTAGAGCGCCATGCGGCGGATTAGCCCGTGTTTGTTGAGCGCCTCGGCCATGAACAGACCGCCCAGGATCAGAAACAGCACCGGCTGGCCAAATGGCGCAAACGCGCCCGTTGCCGTGTCGATCCCCAGGGCGATCTGGGCGATGGGGATCAGCAGCGCGGCAATCGGCAGCGGGGCCGGCTCTAGTGCCAACGAACTGCCCGCAAACACAAAGAGCGCCAAGGCCCGTTTGCCTTCGGGCGAAAGGCCCGGCGGCGTGGGCAAAAGCAACACCGCGGTGGTCAGCGACAAGACGATGAGAAAGCTGCGAAGGTCAAAGACCTTTTGCATGCCCGCCTGCAACGGCACTTGGAGCACCTGGAGCGGCGTGACGCGGCGTTGCAGACGGCGCTTGCTCATCACCGTGCGGTCGGCGGGGCGAGCAGGGCTAGTCCCTTCCGGTCGCGACGTCGCCGCGGACGCAGGCGCGGCCTCCGGCTCGTGCTCGGCGGGGCGACGCTGTTTGAGCGGAGTCAGGGTCACCCGCGAAGGCAAGCTGGATTTGAGTCGCGAACGCTTGAGGGTCATCGGCGGTTAGGGCGGGCCATTGCGGTGCGGGCACAAAGTGGTGGCTGGCAGGCCGCCGGGTCCGCATGACCGGGGCGAGCGGCGCGTGTCTAGAGCGATGCCGTCAACGGTTGCACATGCCCAGCCCCTCCAGCGCGGGGCCGGACGCCGCATCCATCTCCAGCGCCTTGCGCAGCCAGGGTTCCGCCCGGTCACACTCGGACGGGTCTTTGTAGATATGCGCCAAGCCGGCGGTATAAAACTGCTCGATGCGGGCGCGGTCGCCGATCATCGGCAGCCCTTTTTCCAGGTTGGCGGCGGCATCTTCATAGTTGCGCCGAGCATAGAGCGCCATGCCCAAGTTGACCAGGGCGGGGCCATAGTTGGGGTCCATCTCGACGGCCTCTTGCAGCACGCGCACTGCCTGGAGATGGTCGCCGGCGTTGTACAGCCCGGCTCCCAACACGTTCAGCGTTACCGGCGCGCGGTAGGCGTCGGCGGCCTTGCGATAGGCTTCGATGGCCGCGTCATAGTCCAGTAGGCCAACCTGGTACTGGCGGCCCTTCTCCAGATACAGGTCGAACCGGTAGGGGGCGGCTTCCACCGCCTTTTGATAGGAGTCAATGGCGGCGGTATAGTCGCCGCGGCGCTCATAGAGATAGGCTTGGTTGCGCAGCGCCATCACGTTCTGCGGCTCCAGCGCCAACGCCTCGCTCAGATAGTTTTCCGCCACCCCCCAATTGCCGACATCGGTGTAGATTTCGCCCAGCACGGCCAGCGCCGTCGCATACTTGGGGTCAATCTCCAGGGCGTCCAGCGCGTAATTGACCGCCGCGTCATACTCGCTGCGCCAGTCCAGGACACGCGCCAACGCAGTCAACGACTCCGGGTCTTTGGGCGCTAACTCGGCGGCGCGCCGGCCCAGGTCATGCGACTTGTCCAGGTTGTTCATGATCAGATAGAGCGCCGAGAGCGCGGCCAACGGCTTGGGGTTTTCCGGTTCCAGGCGCATCACCTGTTCATAGGCGGCGATGGCGTCGTCGATCCGGCCCGAGCGATAGGCGATGTCGGCGGCGGCCAAGAACGAGACCGCGCTGCGCGTGGGGATGGCTGTGGGCGCGGGCAGGCGGGGAGCCAGCCAGGCCGGTTGCTGCTCATACAGCACAATGCCCACAACCGCGGCCAGGATCAGCCACCAGAAACGTTCAAGGAAACTGCGCCGGCGACGGCGCGGGTGATAGGTGCGATCCAGATACATGGCCCGATTATAGCACGCCCGCCGCGGGCGACCAACTGATCCGGCGCAGGGCGGCGCGACCCGCGATTTGGGCGGACAAGACGGCTCTGCGTAGGTGCGCTTTCCATAGCGTACGGCGGCGGTCGGCTGC
>CAYJQA010000825.1:0-1980 GCA_964372065.1 uncultured Litorilinea sp. | reverse complement strand
CTGTTCTTTTGTGACACTCACTCACCACCCCCACAATGCCAGCGGCGCGGCTGCCTGCGCGTACGCTGGCCGGCCGCGCCTCTCCCGCAGTTTACGCCTCGACCGGGTATCCGATCTCGTCCAGCGTCGCTTCCACGGCGCTCAGCACGGCGGCGTCGTTGACGTCCACCGTCACCTGTTTGCTCGCCTGCTCGGCCTTAACGCTTTCGACGCCGGCCAGCAGCTTGAGTTCGCGCTCAATTGTGGCTGTGCAGTGGCCGCACGAGATATTGGGTACGACATAGGTCTTTGTCATTTTGGTTCTCCCTGTGCAAAAGAATGGTTTGTTGTTATCAGATGATTGTTGTCTGGCAAACTTAAGGGGCAACTGGGAATCCGTCACCCGTGCGGCGATACTTCGCATAGTGCGAAACGAAATGATCAATCTTCAGTGATCAATGATCGTTGTTACATCTTCCCCGTGGCCTTGAATACATCCATAATTTCGAGTACCACGCGTTCCTGCTCGTCGGTATCCTCGCTGCGAATCGCGGTGGCGACGCAGGTGTTGAGGTGATTCTCCAGCGTCAGCGCGCTGACGCGCTCAAGCGCCTGCTGAACGGCCTTGATCTGCTTGATGATGTCCATGCAGTAAGCGTCTTCATCCAGCATGCGCTGAACGCCGCGTACATGCCCCTCGATACTCTTGAGGCGGGTTGTGAGGTCCTGCTTCTTGTTTGCGTCGATCATAGCGTCCCTTTCTACCCTACCCCCAGGGGGAGGGGTACCCTAGTGTAACACGGTGCGGTAGCCGTGTCAAGCAGCGCGCCACATGAATATCAGCGCGGGAATGAAAAAGCCGAGGGCTTGTAGCCCCCGGCTGGCAAAGGCCTGGCCTTGCGCCTAACCCTTCACCGCGCCCGACGACAACCCGCTGATCAAGTAGCGCTGGAAGATCATGGCAATGATCACGGGCGGTATCGCCGCAATGATGCCGCCGGTTGCCATCATCCCGAAATCAATCGAGTGCCTGCCCTTGAACTCGGCTATCGCCACAGGCACCGTCTTCGACGCGCCCGTCGACGTGAAGATGAGCGCAATCAGAAACTCCTCCCACGCCATGAGGAAGCAAAAGAGCGCCGTCGCCACCAGCCCCGGCACCGCCAGCGGCAGGATAATGCGCACGAAGGCCCCCATGCGCGACGCGCCGTCGATCATCGCCGCCGCCTCAAGTTCGGCCGGAATCGTCTGGAAGAAGCCGCGCAAAATCCACACGGCAAAGGGCATAATCAGCGATGTATAGATGAGAATCAGCCCAAACTTGGTGTCCGTCAGCCCCGGCGTGCCAATGATGCGGTACAACGGAATCACCAGGATGATGGGCGGCAGCATGTAGGCCACCAGCAGTACGTAGACGAGACGCCCGTGGCGGGCAAAGGGCATGCGTGCAAACGAGTAGGCGGCCAGGCTGCCCAGCACCACGCAAATCGCAGTCACCGATGTGGAAACGATGAGGCTGTTGAGGATGGAGCGGCGAAAGACCGCCGCCGAATCGGAGCCGGTGGCAAAGATCACCTGGCGGTAGCGCTCCAGCGTCGGCTCGCGCGGAATCCAGTGTACGGGCACGCTGAGCAATTCCGCCGCCGATGAGATGCTGGAAATGAGCAGCCAGAGGGGCGGCGCGAGCACCACAAAAGCCACCAGCAGCGCGCCGCCATAAACAACTATCCTGTTCAGCACTGTATGTTTGACCATCGGCTCAGCACCTCGTGCATCCACACGCATACTTTATATCATAATTCTCAGACTAAGCATCTTAGTGCCGTGTCTCGCAAGTTCACAGCGGAGTCATAGCGGCGGCTTGGGCCGCCGTTGTCATCCGGCGCGGCGATATTGGAGAGTACGGCGGCTCATGACTGTTTCCGAATTAGGCCGATATTCTTCGCTGGGGCCGCCGAGGGTTGAAACCCCCGGCTAGCCAACCCAAGTCCACTCAAGTGG
>CAYJQA010000824.1:0-1985 GCA_964372065.1 uncultured Litorilinea sp. | reverse complement strand
GTATGTGGGGTAGCAGGGCGGATTGGGCCGCAATGAATTGCGGCTTACGGGGCGGTGGTATGTGGGGTAGCAGGGCGGATTGGGCCGCAATGAATTGCGGCTTACGGGGCGGCGGTGTGTGGGGTAGCAGGGCGGATTGGGCCGCAATGAACTGCGGCTTACGGGAGATCATCAATGCACATTCATGAGGCCATGTTGACCGGCAGTTCGGCCGGGATCGCGGTCCTCTGTGCGGGTGCAGCGGGAACGAGTATCGGGACCGTCATCGGGTTGCGGCATCTGGAGGACGAACAGATCCCGCGCGTGGCGGTTGTGACGTCGGCGTTTTTTGTGGTGTCTTTGATCCACGTGCCGCTCGGGGTGACCAGTGTGCATTTGGTTCTCAACGGGCTAGTCGGACTCATTTTGGGGTGGAAGGCGTTTCCCGCTTTGCTGGTGGCGCTAACGCTGCAGGCACTTCTGTTTGGATACGGCGGCCTGCTGGCGTTGGGCGTCAACACGTTTACGATGGCCTTGCCGAGCGTGATCTGTTACTACTTGTATGGTCCGTGGCTGGGACTGCGCCGCCAGGGTGCGCCCGGCATACCGCCCGTTATGCCGGGTCGAGGTGTCACCTTCGGCGCCGGATGGGCCGCCGGCTTCACCGCTGTATTGCTGGGTGCCCTGCTGACCGCGGGTGCACTATGGTTGGCCGGCGAGGACTTTGAACTGTTGGCCGGCGCCGTACTCGGCATGCACGCGGTGGTGGCGATTGTGGAAGGGCTGACCACCGGGAGCGTGGTGCTGTTCTTGCGGCGAGTTCGACCGGAGTTGTTGGTGTGTCCTGTTCCAACCTTTGTTCGTGTCAGGTCTGCCACGGATGAGTGAACGAAATCGAATGAGCACGGTCACGGTAATGGGATGGGGTTTACGCACGACCGCACGTGGTTTGTCGCACTGCGGACGGTTCGGCCGAACAGGCTGGGTTCGATGCGGCGTCTGCGCGCTCAGCTTGCTGATCGTCGCCGGACTCACTTCACCTGTCCTCGCGCACAAGATTACGCTCTTTGCCGCGGTGCGCGGCGCGCTGATTGAGGGACAAGTGAGTCTGCAGGGGGGCGCGCCGGCTCCCGATACGCGGTTGACCATCTATGACGGAACGGGACGGGAAGTGATCAAGCTGGTCACGGATAAGGGTGGGAAATTCCGCTTTGAGCCGCAATACCTGAGCGATTACCGAGTGGTTGCGAATGCGGGACTCGGTCATAAGGCCGAGACGACGATTCCGGCCAGCCAATTGCCGGCCGACTTACCCCAGGTGGCGCCTCAGCCAGGAGTGGAAGCGGCGAAATCGGAGCCACCACCGAGTTCGCAGCAAGCGGAGTCCACGACGGCGTCGATACCCCGAGATGAAGTGGTGCGCGAATTGCGCGTGCTGAGCGAGCAGACCGCCGCCCTGCGTATGGAGCTGGATCGCTGGCGGGAACACCAGCGCTTACAGGACATCTTAGGCGGAGTGGGCTACATCATGGGGATCGCCGGGTTGGCCTTTTTTCTCCTGGGATACCGTCGCAGAAACCGTTGAGGTGAGACAAATCCGCCGGCTGTTTCCTGGTCGCGGACAGAAGTTATGGCGCGCACGTACCACCGAACGTCTCTGTTTCATGTTGCGGCCAGCGGTGACCGGCTGGCGCACATCGACCAAGTTGATCCGCGCGCGCGGATTATCGTGGCGGTGCTGATGTCGTTGTCCATTGCGGCGGCACATCAACTTGAAACGCTCGTCGGCGCGCTGGCGCTCGCGGCGGCGGCCGTGCCTTTGACGACCTTGCGAGCGCGCGTTGTGCTGCGCCGACTGGTGCCGGTCAATTTGTTCGCGATCCTGCTGCTGGTTTCCGCATCGTGGACGGCGCGCGAAACGGTCAATGCGGCGGCGGAGATGCCGGCCGGCGGTGGCGGCCTGGCGTTGGCCATGTTGCTGGCCCTCAAGGCCAATGCCATGGTGT
>CAYJQA010000823.1:0-1985 GCA_964372065.1 uncultured Litorilinea sp. | reverse complement strand
GCCCGCCCATACCCCGCCGCCAGCACGCGCACATTCGCATACGGCACGTGGGTGTTGCTGTTCTGCACGTTCGCCCGGTCGAGTTGCGCCATGTACTCCGCCAGCGACGTCCACCCGGTGTACTCCTCGAAGCGCAGCGCGTCCAGCGCCCGCATATAGGTGATCCACTCGTGGAAGTTGTTCGGGCTGACCGGCGCATACGAAATGCCGTCCGCCATGATCACTTCCGTCGTGAAACCCTGGATCGTCTTGGAGACCAGATGCGGCGTCTTGAGCAGCCAGGCGTCCGAATGGTTGTGCACATCCACAAACCCCGGCGCGACAATCTTCCCTGTGGCGTCAATCACCTGACCGGCGTCCGCCTCCCGCAGATCGCCAATCTGGGCGATCCGCTCGCCCTGGATCCCCACGTCGGCGCGGTAGCGGGCGCGCTGGGTGCCGTCGATGACTTCGCCGCCGCGGATGATAAGATCAAACACGCTGCCTCCTCAAAGATGCTTGTCCAGGGAATGAGATCGCACGATTACGCCAGTGCGTGCAGGGACGCCAGCAGCCGGTCGGTCTGCTCCGGTCGCCCCACGGAAATTCGGATACAGTTCTCCAGCCGCGCCTTGCGATAGTGGCGCACCAGAATGCCTTGCTGCTCCAGGTCCAGCTTGAGTTGCTTGGCTTCTCGGCCCACTACATCACACAGCACGAAATTCGCTTCCGAAGCATACGGACGCAAGTACGGGATCGCCCGCAGCCCGGCTATCAGCCGCGCCCGCTCCGCCTTGATCTTGCCCACCACTTCGGTAATCTGTTCGCGATGGCGCAGGCTCGCCAACCCGGCCACCGCCGCCGCCACATTCACATTGTACGGCTGCTTAAACTTCCACAGGTGCGCCATCAGCCAGTCCGGACAGATGCCGTACCCCAGCCGCAGCCCGGCAATCCCCGCCGCCTTGCTAAAGGTCCGCAGCACGACTAGGTTATCATGTTTCAGCACCCACTCCGCCCGGCTGGCGTGGTCGGCGAACTCCACATACGCCTCGTCCAGCACGACCATCACGGGCAATTCCAGCAGCCGCGCCAACTCCGCATCGGGCAACCAATTGCCCGTCGGATTGTTCGGCGACGTCAGGAACAGCAGCTTTACGTTCCCCGCCGCGACCGCCTGCGCCGTCGCGTCCACGTCAATCCCATAGTCGTCGCGCCGCCACGCGTTGACCACCGTCGCCCCGGTCAGCCCCGCGTCAAAGCGGTACATGCCGAAGGTGGGCGGACAGTCGATGATGGCGTCGCCTGGCCGCAGAAACACCCGGCTCAGATAGTCCAGCATCTCGTCCGCGCCGTGCGAGGTTATGATGTTGGCGGCGGGGACGCCTACATACTCGCTCAGGGCGCTCCGCAGCTCGCTCTGCTCCGGGTCCGGGTAGATGTGGTAATACCCATACTCGGCCAGCGCCTCGGCCACCGCCGGCAGCGGACCGTAGGGGTTCTCGTTGGCGTCGAGCTTGACGATCCGCTCCACCGCAATGCCGAGCTTGCGGCTCAGCACCTCAAACGGCAGGATCGGCGTGTACTCTTCCAGGTCCGCAATCTCAGGGCGCATCAGCGCCTGGGGATCAAAGCGGCGCACACCGGGCTCCGTCATCGGCGTCTCCATGGCGTGCTCCTATTCCGTCAACCGGCGCGCCACGGCCGCCGCGTGCGCAGTCAACCCTTCGGCGCGCGCCAACGCCACCGCGGCCGGCCCAATCGCGCGCAGCGCGTCGTCGTTGAGGCCAATCACGCTCACCAGCTTCACGAAATCCAGCACGTTGATCGGGCTGGCAAAGCGCGCCGTCCCGCCCGTTGGCATGATGTGGCTCGGACCCGCCACATAGTCGCCCAACACCTCAAAGCTGCGCTCGCCCAGAAATACGCCGCCCGCATTGCGCACGCTGCCCAAATGCGCCCACGGATTCTCCACCAGCAGGCACAGGTGTTCCGGTGCATAGCGG
>CAYJQA010000822.1:0-1999 GCA_964372065.1 uncultured Litorilinea sp. | reverse complement strand
GTCAGCGCCGACGGCATGCTGCTTATTCCCCGCGTGGGCGCGGTGCAGGTGGCGCAAGGGCGGGGCGGCTATTGGGTGCAGCCTTGGGCCGATTTTCACGCCACCGATAGTTATGTGATCCACCAGTTGGTGCGCCATGCGCTGGCGTTTGTTGGCCGGCGCGGCGGCGCGCTGCCCGTGTATGTGGGCGTGTGCGACTATCAGGGGAGTCTGGGGACGCTGCTGACGGACTATGGCTTTGCGCCGTTTACCGACCGCGCCAAACTGGTGAAGCCGGTCGTGCAATGGGTGCGCGAGTCGGCGCTGGAAACCGCGCCGGTGTTGGAGCCGGCCGCGCACGTGGTGGCCGCGCCGTTTACGGTGCCGGTGCCGCCGGGGCGCCCCTTGGGCCAGGCGCGGCGTGCGGGGCTGTCGGCGTTGCGGCGCACGGAACGCGCCCACGCCTAATTTGAGTGGAGACACCTTCCGGCGGTATGGCTGTCGCGCGGAAGTTGTTGATAGCAGTCTTGTGTGGGACCTTGTGCATAGGACAAGGGGAGAGTACCGATGCGCTACGTGATGGAAAGGCTCTGACCGGCGGGTCAGAGAATGTGAGGGCGTGCGCCGCCCAAGCCCGCGGGGAACGGTCCCGCCGGGGGACGGTGGCTAGGTTGCCGACGCCGTGTTGTGTGCTGACAGGTCGCCCCCTGTCACTGCTGCCTGACCGGCGTCGCCTATCGTTCAGCCGAACAACCAAAGGCAGTGCTTAACAACCGAATGAGTAAAACGCAAACTACTATCCAGCGTTTTGAACAGAGTGAGTCTGACCGCGCCGAGAATGCTCGTTCCGCGCCGCCGCAGCGGCCAACCAACGACATGACTACCCTACAGATTACCGACGACCTTGATTTGCTCTTGGCGGTGTTGCCGGCGCGGATCCGGGAGGCGCTGGAACGCGATCCCCGGCTATCGGACCTGATCGAAGTGGTGATGGACCTGGGGCGGCTGCCCGAAGCGCGCTTCTCCAGCGGGGAATGCTATCTCAGCGACACGGACGTGACCGCCGAGGACCTGGCGACGGCCATCAGCCGGATCGGCAGCTTTGGCGGAGACAACCGGGCGGGCATCGAGCGCACCTTGCATCGCATCTCGGCCATCCGCAACCGGCGGGGCGCGGTCATCGGCCTCACCTGTCGCGTGGGGCGGGCGGTCTACGGCACGATCGAGATCATCCGCGACATCGTGATGAGCGACAAGAGCATCCTGCTCTTAGGCCGGCCCGGCGTGGGCAAGACCACCCTGCTGCGTGAAGCGGCGCGCGTGCGCGGCGAGTACAAGCGGGTGGTCATTGTGGATACGAGCAACGAGATCGCGGGCGACGGCGACATCCCGCACCCGGCGATTGGCCGTTCGCGGCGTATGCAAGTGCCCGAGCCGACGTTGCAGCACGAGGTGATGATCGAGGCGGTGGAAAACCACATGCCGCAGGTGATCATCATCGACGAGATTGGCCGCGAACTGGAAGCCGTGGCCGCCCGCACGATTGCCGAGCGCGGGGTGCAGTTGATCGGCACCGCGCACGGCAATTCGCTGGACAATCTGCTGATGAACCCGACCTTGAGCGATCTGGTCGGCGGCATCGAGTCCGTGACGCTCTCCGACGAGGAGGCGCGGCGGCGCGGCACCCAAAAGAGTGTGCTGGAACGCAAAGCGCCCCCCACCTTTGGCGTGCTGATCGAGATCCAAGACCGCCAACGTATGGCGATTCACCATGATGTGGCGGCGTCGGTGGATGCGATCTTGCGGGGCCGCGCATTGGCCCCCGAAGTGCGCTATCTGGACGAGAAGGGGTATGTCCAGATTGAGAAAGCGCCGGACACGGGGCGCGGGGGGCACTTCGGCGAGAACGGCCATGAGCGCGGGGGCCGGCGGCGGCGCGAGTGGCAAGACGATCGCTACCCGCCCATCAACGGCGAGGCCCGCGCCACGGCCGACCGCTATGCGCGCCCGGAGCCGGAAA
>CAYJQA010000821.1:0-2015 GCA_964372065.1 uncultured Litorilinea sp. | reverse complement strand
TTCCGCCGGGTCCATGTACAGCGCCATGAAGGCGGCCACCGCGCGAGCCGAGCGGTGCGCAAAGGCGGTCGCTTCAGCCGGAACGCGCGCCATCGCGCCACCCAGAATGCGGAACTGGACAACCGGCATCGGCGCGGTCGAAGCCTTCACCTGATCGAGAAAGAGCTGTGCCATCGGCTCGTCGATCTGGTCGATGAATTTCGAGCGGAATGCCGTCATCATACGCGGGCCGTCCATTTCCGCCATGTAAATCTGCGGGTAGGGCATCGGACCGAGCATATCCATGATCGGTTCCGCCAGCTTGCGGAACGGCGCGATCACCCGCTCGCCTTCTTCCAGGTCGCCCGTATAGGCCATCGTCGCCAGCACCACCACCTGGCCGATGAGTTCCGGCGGGACGAACGGCAGCGGCGGCGCGGGCATCACCATAACGATCGTGGACAGTTCTTCCGGTGCGGCCTCGGCCAGCGCCGCAAACGCCGCGATCACGTCCGCCCGCGCCGGCAGCACCAGCATGCCGCCGTAAATCATGTCCACCGCGTACAGCCGGTATTTGAAGTGCGTCACCACGCCAACGTTGCTGCCGCCGCCGCGAATCGCCCAGAACAGGTCGGGGTGCGTTTCGGCGTCGACGTGGCGAATCTGCCCGTCGGCCGTCACCACGCGGGCCGCCAGCACGTTGTCGATCGTCAGGCCGTACTTGCGGACGAGATAGCCGATGCCGCCGCCGGTGGTGATTCCACCGATCCCAACCGAGGCCGTATCGCCAAAGCCGACTACCAGCCCGTGCTTCGACGTGGCGGTGGTCACTTCGCCCGCCGTCAGGCCGGTTTCCGCCCAGGCCGTCCGTTCCTCGACGTTGATCTCGATCCCCTTCATCTGCGACAGGTCGAGTACGATCCCGCCGTCCAGCGTGCTGAAGCCCGACAGGCTGTGGCCGCCGCTGCGGATCGCCAGTTCCAGGCCGGACTCCCGCGCCACCAATACCACCCGCGAGACGTCCATTGCATCGACCGGGCGGACGATGACCGCCGGGCGACGCACCACTTCCAGGTTCAGCCATTCGCGAATGGCGTCGTAATCCGCATCTTCAGCCGTAATCACGCGGCCCATCACTTCGGCGCGCAGCCGGTGAAGCGCCACGCTCAGTACGTCAGCTTCAGTTTCAATCAGAGGGTTCGTTACCAGCGTCATGGTCGTTCTCCGCATATTGACCGTCCAGATATGTCTTGCATTCTGCGGCAAAGCAGAATTATGCGGAACGAACGAAAGGTCGAAATCGCGGCGGCCAAACGATGGGCGTCGCACTCCATCGAACGATGGAGATGCGCGCTTCAAGCCCCAGCCAACGCCTGCGTTGCTCTTGACAGGGCTGCTGCAAAGCCAGGTTTGATACCCCGCACGCGACAGCAAACGCAATGACGGCGACTCTAAGCCCCCTCTCCATCGCAAACTACAGCGATAGAGAGGGGTTGGGGGTGAGGTTCCGCGTACGACCCGAAATCTCTTCACCCAGCCTCGTAGGTTGTCACCTCTTCCCCTCCTACTACCTTTCGCGCCAATGGTTATAATCACCTTCACCATGTGGAACCCACACAACGACCCGACCGTCGCTCCCATCCTGGCCGCGCTGCTGGCGTCCCTGCGCGAAACACTGAGCGAGCGCTTCGTCGGCCTCGCACTCTACGGCTCGCTCGCCAGCGGTGACTTCGACCCGGCCACAAGCGATATCGACTTTCTGGTCATTACCGGCGGCGAGCTGCCCGACGCGCTGATTCCCGCGCTGGAAGCCATGCACGCCCGCCTATGGGTCAGCGACGACCCGTGGGCGCATAAGCTCGAAGGCTCATACCTGCCGCAGGCCGCGCTGCGCCGCTACCACCCCGACGATCCCGCGCGCCCGACGGTCAACGAGGGCCGCTTTTATCTGGCGCGCCACGGCCAGGACTGGATCATTCAGCGCCACATCCTGCGCGAGCACGGTGTCACCCTCGCCGGCCCGAACCTGCGCGACC
>CAYJQA010000820.1:0-2021 GCA_964372065.1 uncultured Litorilinea sp. | reverse complement strand
TAGCTCAATTGGCAGAGCAGCTGACTCTTAATCAGCGGGTTCGGGGTTCGAGTCCCTGGTGGGTCACCAAGTACCGAGCATGGTATGCGGTTGTTAAGGAGCATCGTCGCCGGCTGGCCGCCAGGCGTGGCGGCGACGAATGCGACAAAGCGAAGAAGCGTTCAATCCTTCGGGGCTGGGCGCTTTTTCTTTGCGTCTCAGCCCCGGTGGCGCCCCTCACTCACGCACGGAGATTCTCAGCGACCGGGTATCCCTCTGGATCGATGAGATCGACAGGATTGCACCCCAGCGTAGTCGCCACTGCACCAAGAGTCTCTGAAGCAAAGCCTCTCCCATTCGCAATTCGATAGAGCGTAGCCTCCCCAACGCCGCTTGCCTTTGCCAGATCGCGCAGTGACATATCGCGCGCCTCCAGCATCGCCTTGAGCGTAGTTATCTATCGAGCATGCTCTGATCCATCAAGTCCAGAACGGTACTAACGATGGCCTTTTCGGCGCGGCCTTTCTTGATCCGGGTGGTAAGGACCTGGAAGGTGTGTCGATCGTAGGCAGCATCGTCAGGGATGTAACCCACCGATTTCCCGTTCGCGAGCGTGACCACCACCAGATCGGTGAGCGGCGACTCCTTCTTCAGACGCTGCCCGATCATGGTGTAGGGTTCACCGGTCACCGCCACGAGCGCGATGTGACCGATCAAAAGTAGACCAAGACGGACCGCGACCGGGTGGCGTCCACATACGTTCCCGGTGCGCCCTCCCGGCCCGTATTGGTGCGCTGCCGGCCGGGGCAGTTAACCGTTGTGAGGGCGCCCCAGATTCGCACCGTAGACGACGTCCGCCGGATGTTTCCCATCACTCGGATCACTTCTTCGCCCAACAACTGGCCGATGCTGTTCACCAACCGCGCGTTGAGGTCCAGGGTCTTGGGATCGAGTTTGGCATCCGCAAAGTTGGCCAGCGCAATGACGTTCTCCGGATCTCCGCCCACAGCAGCAAACTGGGGGCGTTTCTGCGCGGCCAGGGCTGGCTCGGCAAGCCGCAGGTAGAGCGGGTTCTGATCGCCCCCCGCGCCCGCGGTCCAGACGGCGACGATCTGGTCGTCGTAGACTTCTTCTAGATAGCGTGAGGTCGCACCGGGGAAGTCCCCGCTGATCTCATTGCGCATGAACACCAGGTTCGCATGCATGGCGTAATTGATGTAGACGGCGATCGGCGCGCCGGCAAGCGACTCGAACTTGACGACCGCGACGGTCTTGTCGGAGGGGCCGTCAAGATTCGGGCCTTGGTACCACTGCCGGGTGTCAGGGTGGATGGCGTCGCGGTTCACGTTCACGTGAAACTGCCCGGTCCCATAGCCCACGCGGGCCGGCTGCAGTTTTGCGTTGGCCTGGCGCACAGCCTCAAAAACACCCTGCTTGATGCGCTCCGCGTAGGGGACGTCGAACGAGTCAAGCACATTGGTCTGGCGGCCCGGTACAGGTTGGGCGCCAGGGGAGGGCGAACCATGGGTGTGGGTAGCCGACATCAGAATGTGTTCAGCAGGGCAACCGACCTCGTGCATGATGCGCTGCACCAACTCGGCATACGAATCCTCGGTGAACATGCCCAAATCGGCGCCCAGGAGGACGGCCTTGGTTTTCCGGTTATCCAGCACGATTGCCCGGGCATAGACATGATCATGGATTGCTTTGTAGCCAAATGGCAGTGCATTCTCAGGCGAAGTGATGTCTACTTTGGCGGCGCCGACAAGTAACTGACCTGATTCCACGCTACTTGCATTGGCATGGCCTGAATCTGACGCGGTCATCGATCGTTCTCCTAGCTAACGTGATCATTGTTTGTCTTCTCGGCAACTCTGTGGCTTACCCCAAACCCAAGACGAAGGCCGCAAGCACAAGCGTCAGGCCTAGCTACCGGAACAGCTTCTGTGTGAAGTCATGTAGGTACCGGCGCCAGTTGATCCAGGTATGCCCGCCTGTGGTCGCGTGGAATTCGTGCCGGATGCCCCGTCGTGTGAGAGTCT
>CAYJQA010000819.1:0-2021 GCA_964372065.1 uncultured Litorilinea sp. | reverse complement strand
GCCCTCATGTTACCCGGCGGCGATCGAGCGGGTTTTCATCACCTTGGGTGGGCCGAAGGTCCATGAGGACAGACCTGGAGGTCCGCGCAGCGAATTGCAGCTTATATGGTGGATGCCGGCCAGGGGGCCGGCCGCGGTCCAGCGGGACCGCCCTACTTGGCTCGGGTGTGATTCAGGGCGAGGAGGTGGGCGAGGGCGTCGTCGTCGGAGATATCAGGGGGGAAGCCGTAGGCGGTGGCTACGGCGGCGTCTAATTTGGCGTGGACGTTTTGGAGCCAGGTGGGGCGGCTGTTGTAGAGGTTGGTTAGCCCGGATATTTCACGAGCCCTCTGTACAAAGGCCGCTATCTCTGGCATAAACATTTCAGTCACAAAGTGTTTGAGCGCAGAGAGGAGCGGCCTTCGTTATGACACAGTGTAGCCAGTCCAGCTTCGAGTTTGAAGCGCATTGTTCACGGCGTGTGGTGGCTGGATTTGAAGGGGGAGCGATGACCTCCGATGCCGGCGCTCTGCTGTTGCGCAGCACCGACCGGCGAGTCGGGCTGCTGTCGCGCCTGGCGCGCTGCTTCGCCGACTTCCGCCGGCCAGAGCGAGTCGAGCACAGCGTAGCCGAGATGGTGGCGCAGCGCGTCTACGCGCTGGCGCTGGGCTACGCCGATCTCAATGACCACGACCAACTCCGCGATGACCCGCTGATGGGACTACTGGCCGGCAAGCGCGATCCCGGCACGGCGCTGGCCAGCAAGTCCACGCTGTGCCGGCTGGAGCGCACGGCCCAGGCGGGCGCCGGCCAGGACCGTTACAACAGGACCGCTACAAGAAGATCAGCTACGACCATGCGGCCATCGACCGGTTGCTGGTGGAGGTGTATCTGGAGTCGCAGGCGGAGCCGCCGGAGCGAATCGTCATCGATCTGGACGCCACCGACACGCCGCTGCATGGCAAACAGGAGGGCCGGTTCTTTCACGGCTACTACGACCACTCCTGCTACCTGCCGCTGTACATCTTCGCCGGAGATCAGATCCTGGGCGTGCGGCTGAGACAAGCCAATCAGGACGCCAGCGCGGGCAGTGTGGAAGAGATCCAGCGCATCGTCGCGCAGATCCGTGCACGCTGGCCGCGGACCCAGATCATTCTGCGCGCCGACTCCGGCTTCTGCCGCGAGCAGTTGATGGCGTGGTGCGAAGACCACCACGTCGATTATGTCTTCGGGCTGGCGCGCAACCAGCGCTTGCGGCGACGCATCGGCAAGGCCATGCGCCAGGCGGCGGCCGAGGCGCGGCGGACAGCCAAGCCGGCGCGGGTCTTCACCGAGTTTCGCTACCGCACACACAAGACCTGGTCGCGTGCCCGGCGCGTCATCGCCAAGGCCGAGCGGATCGAGGGCAAGGAGAATCCGCGCTATGTGGTGACCTCGCTGCCGGTCGAGCAGTGGCAGCCACGGCAACTCTACGAAGATCTGTACTGCGCGCGCGGCGAGATGGAGAACCGCATCAAGGAGCAGATGAGCCTGTTTGCGGACCGGATGAGCGCCGAGACGATGCGCGCCGATCAGCTCAGGCTCTACCTGTCGGCGGCGGCTTATGTGCTGGTGGATGCGTTGCGGCGGCTGGCGCTGAAGGGCACAGCGATGGCCGAGGCGCAGGTGGATACGATCCGGCTGCGGCTGCTGAGAATCGGCGCCCGAATCAGCTTCAGTGCCCGCCGCGTGGTGGTGTCGATGAGTAGCGGGTATCCCTGGCAGGCGCTGTTTGGACAAGCCTGGGCGGCGCTTCGCTGCTGAGCGTGAAAATCGACCGCCGCAAACAAACGACTTCGGCGTTTCGCATTTCCCAGACGCCGGAGTGCGCCCTGTCAGGCGAAGAAACGGTGTCAAGCCAGGCAAAACCGCGCCGCCGACACCCCAACTGCCCCTTGACGCC
This sequence comes from uncultured Litorilinea sp., assembly GCA_964372065.1. Classification (GTDB taxonomy): domain Bacteria; phylum Chloroflexota; class Anaerolineae; order Caldilineales; family Caldilineaceae; genus QEUY01. The sequence continues at coordinate 100 of CAYJQA010000819.1, read as the reverse complement.
CCCAACTGGGCAATTCGGTCGCCGCCAAGCGGCTCCGACCGGTTCTGCCGGTTATGCAGGCCGGATCATCAACGCTCTCGTGAAACATCCGGGCTAGACC
>CAYJQA010000818.1:0-2025 GCA_964372065.1 uncultured Litorilinea sp. | reverse complement strand
GCACCCCCCAACTCACAGCGGGCGCGCGCAGCCCCAAGCCAAGGAAGCTCAGCGACGTTTCGGCGATGATCATGGCCGGGAGCGAGAGGGTTGTCGCGGCGATGATGTGGCTGAGGAAGGAAGGAACCATGTGGCGGAAGATGATGCGCAGTTGGCCGGCGCCGGCCAACTCGGCTGCCGTGACGAAATCCTCAGAGCGCAGCGCGAGGAAGCGCCCGCGCACGACACGGGCCATGGTCGTCCAGCCGATCAGGCCGATGATGATGGTGATGAAGAAGTAGATGCGCGTGATCGGCCACGTCGACGGCATGGATGCGGCCAGCGCCATCCACAGGGGGATGGTCGGGATGGAGCGCACAATCTCGATCACGCGCTGAATGATCGTGTCCACGAACCCGCCGTAGAGACCGGAGATGCCACCCAACAGAACGCCAAGGAAGAGGCTGAGCGCGACGCCAACTAGGCCAATGGTGAGCGAGGTGCGCGTGGCGCGCATGAGCCGAGAGAAGATGTCACGCCCCTGGAGGTCCGTGCCCATCAGGAATACGGAGTCATCGGCCTTACCGTCCTTCACCCCAAGCAGATGGAGATCGGTGGGAATTACGCCCAGGAACTTGTACTCGTAGCCGGGCACGAAGAGCTGCAAATACACCTTGTTGTTCGGGTCCGGCAGGTAGACGCGCTTGAAGGTCTTGGGGTCACGCTTACCGGTCAACCCGTAGACGTGAGGCCGGAAGGAACCCTCGTCGAGCCAGTGGATCGGCTGAGGCGACAGGAGGGACAACTGCGCATCCGACTGATTCGGATCGGCGTAGGCATAGAAGTCGGCAAAGACCACCGTGGTGTACATAATCGCCACGAGGACCGCGGCAACCATGGCCAGGCGGTGTTTGCGGAAGCGCCACCACATGAGCTGCCATTGGGTCGCCATGGAGATGCGGTCGGCGGCCGCGCGCTCTGCCTCTACATCGCGCAGTGGTGGCTGGGTCGAGCCGGTTAGGGTTTCAACCGCTTCGGCCATTAGCTGCTTCCTTCCATGCCATAGCGGATGCGCGGGTCGATCCACATCAGGAGGAGATCGGACACGAGCGTGCCCACGACCGTGAGGACGGCAAGCAGGAGCAAGATCGTCCCCGCCAAGAACAGGTCTTGGGCAATCAGCGCCTTGAACAGGAGCGGGCCGACGGTCGGAAGGCTCAATACCAGCGAGACGATGATACTGCCCGATACGATATACGGAAAGATGTAGCCGATGGTGCTGACGAAGGGGTTGAGCGCGGCGCGCACAGGGTACTTAAGGATAACACGGTACTCGGCGAGGCCCTTGGCGCGTGCCGTCACGACGTAGGGCTTGCGGAGTTCGTCGAGCAGGTTGGCGCGCATGATGCGGACGACCTCGGCCATACCGGCCAGACCCAGCACAAGAGCGGGCAGCGGGAGATGGGCCAGCATGTCCTTGATTTTGGGCCACGTCCACGGCTCAAGCTGCATATCGGGCGAGAACAATCCGCCGATGCTCTGGGCGTTGAAATACTTGTAGCTTACGTAAAGAATGATCAGCGCCAACATGAAGTTGGGCACGGCGATACCGACAAAGCCGATAAAGGTAAAAACGTAGTCCAGCACGGAGTATTGGCGCACGGCGGAATAGATGCCGATGGGCAACGAGAACGCCCAGATAAAGAGCACGGCGGCCACCGACACGATGATCGTGAGCGTCATTCGGTCGCCGATCACCTCGGCCACGGGACGGTTATACTCCATCGCCATGCCGAAGTTGCCGCGCAACATGAGGCCGGCCCATTTCACGTATTGGACGTAGATCGGTTGGTCCAACCCATACTGCTGGCGCAGGGCTGCGGCCGTATCTTGGCCCACCATTGTGCCCATGGCCTGCAGGTTGGCGATGTAGGCGGTAACGTAGTCGCCGGGCGGCAACTGGATCACGATGAAGGTGATGACCGAAGCCGCCCAAATCGTGATGAGACCGGCGAAGACGCGCTGCAAGAGATAGTTGACCATAGG
>CAYJQA010000817.1:0-2026 GCA_964372065.1 uncultured Litorilinea sp. | reverse complement strand
CACGGAGTGACTCCAGCGCATCCAGGAGCGGGTCCACATAGGCGCGCGGAAAGAGCGCCTCGCCGGCGTCGCTGAGGGAGTAGGCAAAGATCGGGGCGCCCTGGCCGTGAATCTCGCGCCGATAGACGACCAGACCCGCATCCACCAGCTCGGTCAGGTGCCGGCGCAGCGCGTTGTCGGTGAGGCCGAAGTTCTTCGCGAGCGCCTTGATGGTAAGCGGCTGCTCCTTGCGCAGGGCGACGAGAATGTCGCTGCGCATGCCCTTGAATCCCGCGAGGGTGAGAGAGGTGGCCGCCATTCAGAGAAAACTAGTCGGTCTCGGATGATTTGCAAACGAAAGTGTGTGGGAAATACTTACATCTGTTCGTCGGGCACGCTTTGGCCGAGTCTAGATGTGGAGAAACTGTGCCATTTATCCACAAACATTTGTGTTTATAAATCGCGTAATGTATTTTATGATAACGCATTAGTAGGTGTGAATAACTCCGGAAAGCGCTACTGCATACCACGGATGACACGGAAACTGGCGGATGGCGCGGATCATTCTCTTGGCGGTCGCGCTACGTGAAAATGGTGTCGAGTGAGAGTTCACCTGAAACGCTGGATCCGTGCTCATCCGCCCATTTCCGTGTGATCCGTGGTCTGCGGTAAAACCCAGCGCGACGCCGATGTATCGCTTAACACCGCCGGTATCTGAGCGTCCACTGTGCAACGGGGCAGTCCAGTCCCCGACGCTCATTGGGAGGCGCAGATGCGCACCATCAAGTTCCTTGGTTTCGCCATGGCATTGGCCGCGGTCACAGTACCCGCTTTCGCGCAGGGTGGCCTACAGCCCGGGGCGTTCCCGGGCATCGACAACCTCGCCCGTCGTGAGGCGCAGCGCATCGAGCACCAGCAGCAGATGCGTCGCTTCGCCGGTCAGCGTGCCGGCCGCATGGGCATGGCGCAGGGCCTCGGACAGGCGCGCGCCGTCCGCGGCGGCCTGGCCGGGCAGCAGGGCCTCGGCGCCGGACGCGGCCTTGGTCAGGGTCGCGGCTTCGCTGCCGGTTCGCGCCAAGGCTTCCGTGCCGGCGCCCGCGCCGGCATCCGTGCCGGTGCACGCCAGGGCTTTGTCGCAGGCAAGCGCGCTGGTCTCCGCGCCGGTGGACGTGCTGGCTTCGCGGCTGGCAACCGCGCTGGTCTCCGTGCCGGCGGAGGTGCCGGTTTCGCTGCCGGCAATCGCGCCCAGCTTCGCGCCAACGCGACGCCTGAGCAGAAGGCCTTCGTCGAGCAGTTCCGCGCCCAGCGCGAGACCGTTCGCGCCCAGGTGGTCGAGGGCAAGCTGACACGCGAACAGGCGCGCGCCCAGATGCAGAAGTGGGCCACGGAACATCGGCCGAAGAAGTAGGTATTACACTCAGCCTCCAGGGGTGGGGGTGAGAACATCAACGCCGCAGCGGCTCCGAGAGCGCTGCGGCGTTGGTCTTTTGCGGGCCGGTCCTTCGGGCGTTGCGATGACGCCCCTGATCCAGACGGCGCACCGCGCTACATCGCGGTCTTCATCCCCGAAACCTGCGCGCGACCGATCGTGCCGTTGTCCGTGCCGAACCAGATGGCGCCGGTCTTGCGATCGAACACCATGTGCCGCACGGTGCCGCCGCCACTCTCAATGTCCGTGTGGCCGAAGAAGGACTTCGACTTGGGATCGAAACCCACCAGCCGGTTGGGCTGCTTGCCGGTTTCCACGAACCAGATGCGGTCCTTGTCGTCAATCGCCATCGCGTACGGCAGCGACACCGGGCCGCCCGGGAGCGCGAACTCCTCCACCGCTCCCGACTTGGGATCCATGCGCCCCAGGAAGCCGCGCGTGTCATCACCGTACCAGATGGTACCGTCGGTCGTGAGGCCGATGCGCCGCGGCCGCGCCCGATCGTGCGGCAGCGGAAACGTCGTCAGCGTCATCGTCGCCGGATCAATGGTGCCGATCTTGTTCGTGCCAAACAGGTCGAAGACGGGGCGGTTGGCCGCGTCAACGACAATCCCATAC
>CAYJQA010000816.1:0-2027 GCA_964372065.1 uncultured Litorilinea sp. | reverse complement strand
CGCGTGGGCCGCCGCGCGGGCGGCGGCAGCCAGGGCGCGGCGGCCGCGCACAAAGCCGGGACCGGACATGCTCGGCCGGTCCGCGCCGCGCAGCGCCTGGACGGTCGCCAGCAACGGTCTTAGCTCAGGGGCGTGGTCTGGATAGCGGGCGAGAACTTGCTCTAGTTCGTGGCCTGCTTCGATATCGGCAATGGCTGCTGCGAGAATGTCTTCCGGTAACATGACGCCCTAGGCTTGCAGGTGACGGCGCAGACTCTCCAAGGCGCGATGCTGCAGCGCCTTGATGGCCCCCTCGCTCTTTTGCAGAAGCTGCGCGGTCTCGGCGATGCTCAGTTCGTCCAGAAACCGCAGCAGGATCACTTCACGTTGTTGTTCGTTCAAGATACTCAGACTGGTCAAAATCTGCTCAAAATCCAGGCGTTCTTCGATCTCTGTCAGGGGACGGTGGGGGTTTTCCACCGTCATGGCCTGTTCCAATGGCGTTTCTTGGGCGCGTTTGATGCGGCGCAAGACGTCCACCATCTTGTTATGCGCCAGGCGATAGAGCCAGGCGGAAAAGATGGCGGCGTTGTCGCGCGGACCAATGCGATAGATATCGATCTTTTCGATCAGCCGCAGAAAGACCTGCGATGTGATCTCCTCGGCATGTTCCGGGTCGCCGACCCGCGTCAGCAGGTAGCGGTAGACACGGTCGGCGAAGAGCAGATAGATCCCATCGAAAGCCGCCGGGTCGCCCGATGTTTGCGCCCGTTGCAGCAGATCGACCAAGACGGTCTCTTCGACTACGTCACCGCGTTGGATCTCGACCATGCCGCGCTACTTACGTCAATGAGGATACGGCGGATGGACATAAGAGGATACGAGGGGGCCGGGGCGCCATCTCAACGCGCCTTGCCGCCCAGGCGCGCCCTGAGGCTGTCCCAGGCTGTGCTGGTGAGTGAGTCGGCGGCCACGTCGCCGTTGTTTGGCTCCAGGGCAAAGCGGATGTTGAGCCGGTCTTCCACATATTCCGCGCCGGCGATCTCCAGCCGGGCCAGCCCCATGGGCAGCGAGACATTGCGCTTCCAGTTGCCGATGTGGATGACGAGTTCGTCAAAGACGCTGCGATGGAGCTGCACCTGCTCGCGTTCGACCAGGGGCAGGGGGATGCTCAGTACATAGTAGCCGTCTTGGCGAAAGATCTCTTGCGGCTTGCCGACATAGAAGTAGCGCGTGGGGTCGCCGTCGCCGCCCTGGGTGGTGGCGGGGCCAAAGAGCGTCGCGGCCATCTCCTCGAGCATGGCGACGCCGGTCACTTCCTGGCGGAACAAGGGAATCTCAAAGATGGGCAGCGGGTGGAAGCACTCGCGTACGAGTTGCAGGTTGTCGGCCTGGTTGGTTTTCCACAGGTCAAAGTAGGCGTCTACCAGGTCTTTGGGGAAGACGCGGTTGCAGATCACGGCGTCCACCGGGTAGCCGTAGAGATTGAGATAGGTGTAGGCGCGTTGAGCTTCCTTGATGACCATCTTTTCGGGGTTGAGGACCAGGCGCATACTGCTGATGGTGGGGTCGCCGAGTAGTTCGCTGGTGCGCGCCAAATAGCCGACCAGTTCTTCGACGGAAGCAAAGACGTCGTCGCCGGGGATGGGCATGTCGGTGAAACGTTGTACCACGGGCCGCGCGATCTGGATGGTCCTGCGCTGGAAGGGGAAGATCTTCTCGATGTACCAGCGGGCCATCTCCGGGAAGCTGAGCAGTTGGAGCGTGGAGCCGGTGGGCGCGGCGTCGATCATGATGACGTCGTAGGCCCCGCTGTCGGCCATGTGGGTGATCTGCATGAGGCTGGCGAGTTCGTCCATGCCGGGCAGCACGGACGCTTCTTCGGCGACCAGCCCCTGCATGCCTTGCCAGGAGAAGAGCGCGTTGAGATAGTTCTGGACGCGCCCCCAATACTTGTCCATCTGGTTGAGCAGGTCGATTTCCTGACCCCAGAGATTGGGCGCGAGCTCGGTCAGTTCGTTGCCGATGGGCCGGTCGAAGCTGTCGCC
>CAYJQA010000815.1:0-2035 GCA_964372065.1 uncultured Litorilinea sp. | reverse complement strand
CTGGCCGCGACGGGCCAGTTGCGGCTATGGCAGATCGTCGCGCTCTATTTTGTCTTTGGCAGCCTGTTGGCCCTGGACCATCCGGCGCGGCGTGCGTTTCTGGTGGACCTGGTTCCCGCCGAAGACCTGGGCAACGCGGTGGCGCTGAATGCGACCGTGTTCAACTTCTCCAGCTTGATCGGCTATGCGCTGGCCGGGGTGATGATCGCGACAGTGGGGGCCGGGGTGACGGTGCTCTTTAACGCCGCGACCTATCTGGCGCCGATTGCGGCGCTGCTGTTGGTGCGCGTGGCGGATGTGCGCGCCGACGCCGCACCGGTGGCCGCGGACCGCGGGGGGATGGGCGCGGCGCTGGCGGAAGGCGTGCTGACGCTGCTGCGCCAACCCGCGATCCTGGCGACGATCACGCTGATGGCGGTGGTGGGCGGGCTGGCCTATCCGGTCCTGGGGATGATGCCGGCGTTCGCCCAAGATGTGCTGCACACGGATGCCGTTGGGCTAGGGCTGCTGCTGGCCGCGGGCGCGCTGGGGTCGGTGCTGGGGACGCTGCTGATGGCCTGGTTGGGCCGGCGGGCGCGTGGTAAGGTGCTGGCGCTGGCCGCGCTCATGCTGCCGCTGCTGGTGGCGGGCTTTGCCGGGATGCGCAGCCTGTGGACGGCCTGTGCCATGCTGGTCGCCATTGGCGCGGTGCTGCTGGTGGTGCAAAGCCTGGCGATTACGCTGGTGCAGCTCAATATCGCGGACCGGGTGCGCGGGCGGGTGATGAGCGTCTACAGCCTACTGCACGCGGGGTCGGATACGCTGGGCAACGCGGCCATCGGGAGTGCGGCGGTGTTGATCGGGCTGCCGGTGGCGTTGGCGTTGGGGGGGGCGGTGTCCCTGGCCTATGCCGTGGGCGTGTGGCTGGCGCTGCCCAACGTGCGCCGGTTGGAGTAGGGGACATGGCGCGCGTGGGTTATCTGCCGCCAACGGCGACGCCGCTGGCCCCGGCCGCGTGGCTGGCGGGCGCGGCTCCACAACCGTCGAGTGTGGCCGATTTTGGCGTGGCGATGGGGCAGTATGTGGGCGGGGCGCAGACATGGACAGCGTCGTCGGGACGCACGGCGCTGCGGCTGCTGCTGGCCGGGCTGCAAGCACAGCCCCGCTGGCGGGGGCGGCGCGAAGTGGTGCTGCCCGGCTACACCTGCCCCGCGGTGGCGAAGGTGGTCCTGGACGCGGGCTTGACCCCGCGCTTGGTGGACTTGGACCCGGTGATGCTCACCTATGTGGCGGGCGGGCTGACCCAAGCCGTCGGCAGCCAGACGTTGGCGGTGATGGTCGTCCATCCGTTCGGCCTGCCCGTGGACATGGACGAGGCATTAGCCGCGGCGTCGGCGGTGGGCGCGGCGGTGGTGGAGGACGCCGCGCAGGCATTGGGCGCGCGCCTGGCGGGCCGCCGCGTGGGGATGCACGGCGCGGCCGGGCTGTACAGCTTTGGGCCGGGCAAGCCGCTTGCCCTGGGCGGCGGTGGGATGGTCGTCACGGCGGATGAGGAGTTGGCGCAGGGTCTTGCCGCGGCGTGGGCGGCGCTGCGCGGCGTGGGCCGGGCGGGCGACGTTTGGCGGTGGGCGCGCATGGCGCTCTTTGCGCTGGCCTTTCAGCCCCCGCTATGGTGGGCGGCGACGAATTTGGGGGCCCAGCGCATGGGCGACCAAGAGGCGAGCTGGGGCTATCGGCTGGATGGGCTTGGTCCCGCCCAAGCCGCCGTGGGGATGCGGCTGCTGCCGCGGCTGGATGCCTTCAACGCGCAGCGGCGCGATCGCGGCCAACGGCTGGCCGCGATCCTGGCGGACGTGCCGCAGTTGACGCTCCCCACACACGCCGGGTCGCCGGAGGATGCGATCTATCTGCGCTTTCCGCTGCTGGCCGCGACGCCGGGGCAGGCCGCGGAACTGGCGCGGCGTTTGGGAGCCGCCGGGCTGGGCGTCGGGCGTATGTACCGGCGCACCCTGCCGGAGTTCTTCCCGCAGTTAACCGGGACGGCGCTGCCCGGCGC
>CAYJQA010000814.1:0-2036 GCA_964372065.1 uncultured Litorilinea sp. | reverse complement strand
CTGCGTTCCGGCAGTATCTCACGTACAAGGCTGAAAGCGCCGGTCGTGAGGTCGCCTTCGTAGACCCCGCCTACACATCCAAATGCTGTTCTCAGTGCGGTGCGCTGTTCCAGGATTTCGACCTTTCGACACGTTGGGTCACCTGCGCCTGTGGCCTATCCCTCGACCGAGACCACAATGCCGCGTTGAACATTTTAAGTCGAGCCGGGTGGGACACACCCGTGCCGGATAACGTAGGGCGCTTTCAGGCCCATGCGTCCGTCAGAAGCCGCGCCACTTGAGTGGCTGCGGAGTGTCACGGCACGGTGTTCAATACGCATTGGGTGATGCTCCGAGAGGCTAGGTGTAGCTGAAGACCGGTTCGCGCACGATCTGGTCGATGACTAGCGCGACCGCGCCCTTGATGCACGGGCTCATACCCTGCGACGAGAGCGCCAGCGTCACCATGCGCGCCGGCTCCGGCATGGCTTCGGCGGCGATAATGTGGCTGATGGTGGGCAGCAGGTAATCCCCGGCCAGCGTCAGAGAGCCGCCGAGCACGATCATGGCGGGATTGAAGATGTTGATCAGGTTGGCGATGCCTTTGCCCAGGTGATGCGCGACGCTCGCCAGCGTGGAGCGGGCCAGTTGATCGCCCCGGTCGGCAGCAGTAACGACCACCTGCATCGTGATCTGGTCGAGCTGGTTGCCGACCAGCTGGGGGATCAGCGACGGCATGCCGTCGTCCAGCGCCCGCACGATGCTGCGGATCACGGCGCGCGGGCCGACCAGCGTCTCCCAACAACCCCGCCGCCCGCAGCCGCATAGCTCCGTGCCGCCTTCGACGAGAATGTGGCCGATTTCGCCCGCATAGCCGCCCGCGCCCCGATACAGCTCGCCGTTGAGCATCATGCCGCCTGCCAAGCCGATCCCCGTACCGAGGAAGAGGAAGTCCTGGCAGCCTTTCGCCACCCCGAAGTAATATTCGCCCAGGGCGGACGCGTTGCCGTCGTTTTCGATGTACAGCGGCACGCCGAATTTGTGGCCCCACAGGTCACGGAACGGGACGTTGCGCCACTGGAGATTCGGCGCGTACACCAGTGCGCCCCGGTGGGTGTCCACCATGCCCGGCACCGCCAGCCCGATGCCAAGCGGCTTGAGCTGGTGAGCTTTACCGGCTTCCAGCGCGCGGCAGATGAGGTCTTCGGCCAGCGTCAGAAAGCGGCTGTGCGGCGTGCCTTCGGGAACGTCGGTGCGGTGGCTCCAAAGAGGGTGCGCCATAAAGTCGGTGAGCACCACCCAGAGATAATCGACGTTCATCTCAATACTGACGATGCAGCCCGCCGCCGGGTTGAGCTCTAACAGCATGCCGGGGCGACCACGCGAAGACGCGGGTTCGAAGCCGACTTCACGGATCAACTGCTGGGCGACCAGGTCACTCACCAGCGAGGAGATGGTGCTGCGGTTCAACCCTGTTACCTGGGCCAGGGCCGCGCGCGACTGCGGCGACTCGGCCAGCAGGCGGTTCAAAATAAGCGCGCTGTTGAGCCGCTTGAGCAGGTTTTGATCAGCCCGGACTATGGCCATGGCTACTCGCATTTTGTATGATGCCACAACAAAATATTAGGTCATGTCCCGTTGTGTGTCAAGCAAAAATAGGATATGAACGCATATTTTAACCCATTATTACTCTTCGCCTGTTTTTCGCTTGACAAAGAAGTGATTTTGTTGTTTTATTAAACTAAATCAAACAAGAGCTTCATCAAGGCAGAACTGGCGGATGGAGTCACATAATCACTACTTACTGCCGGGCTCTAGCCGAGATGCTGCTCGGGTGGTCCGCTTTTTCTTTTGCACGTGGGAGATCGTCCTTCTCCCGTAGATACCTTTTAAGGAGGACAGGACATGAAAGGTTTGTTGCGTCTAGTTAATGTTTTGGTCCTGGTGATGGTGGTGGCCTCGCCCCTCGCGGTGGGGAACAGCGCGCCTGTCGCCAAGGCTCAGGATGACACGTTCACCCTCGCGTGGATTCCCAAGTCGCTGAACAACCCGGTGTT
>CAYJQA010000813.1:0-2037 GCA_964372065.1 uncultured Litorilinea sp. | reverse complement strand
CGACTATGCACGGCATGACACCGTCGCGCGGGCTGTAATCACCGCCGGACGGTATGCCCCGCCTGCTCCAACACCTGGATCGCGGCCGCCAAGCGTTCCTCTTTGACCACGATGTAATCGGTGGTGTAGGTCGAGACCGACAGGATGGGGATGCCCGCCGCGGCCAGGGGTGCGCTCAACTCGGCGATCACCCCCGTCACGGTGAAGTCGAAGGGGCCGGCCACCTGTAGCACGGACCAGTCACAGTCCACGGGCGCGTCTTCGGGCACGGCGTCGGCGGCGCAGATGATGGAAAGTTCGTCGAGCGTGCGCGCCACGTTCCACCACGCGCCCGCGGTGGCCCAGGCCGGCACGGGCTCCTCCACGGGCAGACGGCAGACGGCCAAACGCAGAGGTAACACAGTCAGGGTAAAGGTCGTCATGGCTTCACCAATCGTTCCATCATGATTTCGGGGCGGGCCAGCGGCGTAAAGCCGTACTGGGTATAGAGTCCATGCGCGTCGCTCGTCGCCAGCATCCAGCGGCGCACGGTCACAAAGGCCGGGTCATGCAGCACCACGTCAATCAGCCATTTGCCCAGCCCCTGCCCGCGGTGATCCGCCAGGATATAGACATCGCACAGATAGGCAAAGACCGCACAGTCGGAGATGACGCGCGCCAGCCCGACTTGGGCCTGACCGTGATACAGCCCAAAACAAATCGAATGGCGCAGTGATTCTTCGACCACCGCGCGCGGCCGCCCCTCAGACCAGTAGGCGTCAACCAGGTTGGCTTAGATGGGGTCCACGTCGAGCCGGGCCGGGTCGGTGTCGATGGTATAGTCGCCGCGCGTACTGACGCGGCTGGGCAGGGCGGGCGCTTGGCCGCTGGAGGCGATCATAGCGTGTCCGGCAGCGGCGCGTCAAGACACTGGCGCAACTCGTCGGGCGAGATGTTGCCGCCGGAGAGAATCAGCGCGACCTTCTTGCCCTTTAGCTGGTCGCGCAGTTGCAGCGCGGCCGCCAACGGCGACGCGCCCGCGGGTTCGGCCAGGGTCTTGGCCTTCTCCAAGAGCAGCCGCACCGCCACGCGCAGGTCGTCGTCGCTGACCAAGACGAAATCGTCCAGATGCTCCCACAGGATGGCCTGGGGCAGCATAAAGGGTTCGCCCGTCGCCAGTCCACCGGCAAAGGTGTGGATAGGCGCGCTGCGCCAAGCGCGCGCCTGCCAAGTAAGATAGGCCGCGGGCGCGCCGGCGGCCTGCACCGCGATGACCCGGATGGCGGGGTTGATCGCCTTGGCGACCAGACACGCCCCGGCCGCGCCGCTGCCGCCGCCGATGGGCACGAGGATCGTGTCCAGGTTGGGCTGGGCTTCCAGGATCTCCAGCGTGTGCGTCGCCACCCCGGCGATCAGCCGCGGCTCGTCGCCGGACGACACAAAGCGCAGCCCCTGGTCGGCCTCCAACGTCAGACAGTGACGCTTGCACGCGTCGAAGTCGGCCCCGTGAAAGACGACCTCCGCGCCATAGGAGCGCATGGCCGCGACCTTAACCGGGTTGGCGTTCTCCGGCACGACGATCACCGCGCGCACGCCGAAGAGCCGCGCGGCATAGGCAATGGACTGGCCGTGATTGCCCGTCGACGCGGTGACGACGCCGCGTTGGCGTCCGGCGTCGTCGAGTTGAGCCATGAAGTTGACGCCGCCGCGCACCTTGAAGGCCCCGATGGCGTGATAGTTCTCGTGCTTGAGATAGACTTCCGCCCCGATCAGCCGGTCCAGCGCCGGATAATGATGCAAGGGCGTGGGCGGCAGATAAGGGCGGATGAGGTTGCGCGCCGCCAGCACATCGGCAAAGGCAGGCGGGCGCTGAGTAGTCGCTGTCATGGCGTGTTCCCCGCTGGGACGGGGCGCACGCGAATCAGAAAGGAAAGTCGCCGCCGTCTTGTTTGAAATGACGATTGAGCCGGTATTCGTGAACAGCGCGCAGAATCATGTTGCCGGCCATCCACGCTACCACCCCGAAGACCAGACCGGAACTGCCGCCCAGGATCAGCG
>CAYJQA010000812.1:0-2048 GCA_964372065.1 uncultured Litorilinea sp. | reverse complement strand
GGCCACGGCGGGCGGGGGTTGCCAGTTCCTGGGTACGGCCGCGACCAGCCAGGTCGTGGCCGAGGCCTTGGGCATCACCCTCGTTCACGCGGCGCTCGCGCCGTCCGGCCAGCCGATCTGGCTGGATATCGCCCGGCGGTCTGCCCAGGCGCTCATCGATCTCTACAAGGCCGGGCGCACCGCCGCCGACATCATCACCCCCGACGCGCTGCACAACGCGATGGTCGTCCACGCCGCGTTTGGCGGGAGCACCAACCTCTTGCTCCATGTGCCGGCCATCGCCCACGCCGCCGGTCTCCCCCGACCCACCGTGGACGACTGGACGCGCATCAACCGCCAAGTCCCGCGGCTGGTAGATGTCTTGCCCAACGGGCCGGTGGGCCACCTCACGGTGCAGGCATATTTGGCGGGTGGCGTGCCTGAAGTCATGCTGCATCTGCGCGAACTGGGCCTGCTGCGCCTCGACGCGCTCACGGTGCACAATCGCCCGCTCGGCGCGCTGCTCGACGAATGGGCCGCCAGCGAACGGCGCAAGCGGCTGCGCGACCTGCTCTATCACGCCGATGGCGTCGACCCGGACGTCGTCATTATGAGCCCCGCGGCGGCCCGCGCCCGCGGCCTCACCAGCACTGTCACCTTCCCGCGCGGCAACTTGGCCCCGGAAGGCGCGGTAGTCAAGAGCACATCCATCGACCCCAGCGTCGTGGACGCCGACGGCGTCTATCGCAAGACCGGGCCAGCCAAGGTCTTTGCCAGTGAACACGCCGCCATCGCGGCCATCAAAGGGCAAGGCAACGTCGCCATCGCCGCGGGCGACATTATCGTCGTCGCCGGGTGCGGCCCTATGGGGTCCGGCATGGAGGAAACCTACCAGCTCACCTCGGCCCTCAAGTACGTCAAGTGGGGCAAGGAGGTCGCGCTGATCACCGACGCCCGGTTTTCCGGCGTCAGCACGGGCGCGTGCATCGGCCACATTGGCCCCGAGGCGCTCGCTGGCGGCCCCATCGGCCGCGTGCGGACGGGCGACCTGATCCGCATCGTCATCGACACCGTCAACCTTCAGGGCAGCCTGGACCTGGTCGGCGACGGCGACCGGCAGTTCTCCCCCGCCGAAGGCGCGCGCGTCCTGGCAGCGCGCAGCCCCCACCCTGGCCTGGCAGCCGACCCGCGCCTCCCCGCCGATACCCGCCTGTGGGCCGCATTGCAGCAGGTCAGCGGCGGCACCTGGGGCGGGTGCGTCTATGATGTGGACCGTATCCTCGAGTTGCTGGAGGCCGGTCAAGCCGCCCTCGCAGCCCAATCGCAGCCGCACTAGGCTGCCTCTCTAGAAAGGCCGTGTACCATGCCCCTTTTGACCGCCGACCGGCTCACCGATTTGGTGCGTCGCATCTTCGCCGCCGCGGGCACACCCGGCGACATCGCCGAGATCGTCGCCCGCTCGCTTGTCCTCAGCGACCTGGTCGGCCATGAATCGCACGGCGTCGTGCGCGTACGCCAGTACTTGGACGCGCTTCGCCGCGGCGACCTGAACCCGGCGGAGCGCCCCGTCATCACCCACGAAACCGGCGCGGCCTTCACCGTGGACGCCCGCCGCGGCTTCGGCCAACTGGCTGCCAGGTGGACCATGGAACAGGCTATCGTCCGGGCCAAGGAACACGGCGTGTCCGCCGCCGGGCTGATCAACTGCGGCCATGTGGGTCGCCTGGGTGAATGGGTGGAACTGGCCGCAGCCCAGAACGCGCTGGCGTTGGGCTTCTGCAACGGCGGCGGCGTCACCGGCATCGTCGCGCCCTTTGGCGGCGCCGAGCGCGTCTTAGGGACAAATCCCATTGCCGCCGCCATCCCGGTCGACGGCCCGCCCATCGTGCTCGACTTCGCCACCAGCGCCGTGGCCGAAGGTAAAGTGCGCGTCGCCCGCAACCGCGGCAAGACGATCCCGGAAGGCTGGGTCCTGGACGTCAACGGGCTGCCCACCACCAACCCGCACGACCTGTACAACGGCGGCGTGCTGCTGCCCGCCGCCGCGCACAAGGGCTATGGCCTCTCAC
>CAYJQA010000811.1:0-2050 GCA_964372065.1 uncultured Litorilinea sp. | reverse complement strand
AGCCACTCGCCCGCGTCGTCGCCCACGGCGCGCGGGTCGGCGTGGATTTCGCTTATCAGCAGGGGCGGGGCAGCGGTCGCGGCGACGGGCAGCGGGCACAGCAAGGCCAACAGCAGCGTCGCGGCCAGGAGCAAACCTGCCCAGCGCGCGGCAACGCCCGGTCGAACGACTGTCGTGCGCCGGGTGCGAGTCGGGCATACCACGAAACAACCTCCTCCGCGGGGGGCGTGGGTGGGTGGGGTTGATGCGGATTGAAGGAAGTTACTTATTATCGCGCGTTTTGCGCCCGGCTGTGCCTTAAAGTTTTGTGCGCGGCGGGCGTCTTGCGGCAAGGCCCGCGTGGCGTTTGTCGCGTCCGGTCCCCCTGTGTCATACTCATCCTACTCAATTGTTGAGTAGGGGCGCGGGTCTGCGCGGGAGGGGAGCGAACCGGTATGAGTCCGATGGTCAAGACGCCGCTGACGCTGGAACTGGCGCTGCTGGGGTTTCTGGCGGCGGGGCCGATGCACGCCTATGCGATGCACCGGCGACTGCGCGAGGCGGGCGGGCTGGCGCCGGTCTGGCGTATCAAACAGAGCCAACTCTATGCGCTGCTGGCCCGGCTGGAAGAAGAGGGCTACATCACCGGGGAGACGTCGGTCCAGGCGACGCGGCCGCCGCGCCATATGTTGTCCCTCACCGCGACGGGGCGCGCAGCCTTTGTGGAATGGCTGACGACGCCGGTGGCGCGGCTGCGCGAACTGCGTCAGAACTACTTGGCCAAGCTCTATTTTGCCCTCCAGATGGGGCCGGAGGCGGTGGCTGCGCTGACCGCGGCGCAACGCCGCGCGTGCGCCACGATGCTGGAGAATGCCGAGCAGCAAGCCGCGGCCGCGACGACCCCCTATGCCCGGCTAGTCTACCGGTATCGCGCCGAGCAAGCGAAGGCGGCGCTGACCTGGCTGGACGAATGCTGCGCAACGGCGGTCCCTACCGCGGCCGAACGGTCATGAAGGAGGCGCGCGCGATCGTGGCGGCGGCGACGCCGGTGGCCCGCGGCCCGCGCCGCGCGGCCGATGCGCGCTTGACGGCGTGGCTGCTGGTCCTGAGCCTGCCGCTGCTGCTTTTCTTGCTCGCCCCGCTGACGGCCCTGATCCTGCGTAGCGCGCCGAGCCAATTACTGGCGCATCTCGTGCAGCGTCAGGTCGCCCAGGCGGTGGCGCTGAGCATGGTCACGACGACCATGACGCTGGGGATCACGGTCGTCGTCGGCATGCCGGTGGGTTATCTGTTGGCCCGGCGCTTTCGCGGGCGGACCCTCCTGGACACGCTGATCGATCTACCGATGGTGCTGCCGCCGTCGGTGGCCGGGATCGCGCTGCTGCTGGCCTTTGGCCGCCGCGGTCTGGTGGGCGCGTTTTTGAGCGATCTCGGCATTGAACTGGCCTTTACTCAGATCGCCGTGGTGCTGGCGCAAACCTTTGTGGCCGCGCCCTTCTTCGTCAAAGCGGCCGCGGCCGGGTTTGCCGGGGTGGACAAGGAACTGGAACATGCCGCCAGCCTGGACGGGGCGAACCGGCGGCAAGTGTTTCTGCGCATCACGCTGCCCCTGGCCGCGACGAACCTGCTGGGCGGCGCGGTTATGACCTGGGCGCGCGCATTGGGCGAGTTTGGCGCGACCATCATCTTTGCGGGCAATTTCCCCGGCCGTACCCAAACCATGCCGCTCGCCATCTATCTCGGTTTCGAGTTGGACTTGACCGTCGCGCTCACCCTATCGGTGATCCTACTGGCGGCGTCCTTCCTGGCGCTCTTTGTCGTGAAGGGGCTACTGCGTCAGAGCGTGCGCCTGTAGCGGCGAACCGTTGGCGTCCCGACAACGTTGAGTGATTGCCTGAACAAGGCCGCCAGCTACGCCGACCACTAGACAGGAACCCCTATGGACACGCTGCCGACTGCCGTTATCATCCGCCCCTTTCGGCCCGCCGACCAAGCCGCGGCCCGGTCGCTGATTCTGGCCGGGCTGGGCGAACGCTGGGGCTGGATTGACTACACCGCCAATCCCGACCTG
>CAYJQA010000810.1:0-2057 GCA_964372065.1 uncultured Litorilinea sp. | reverse complement strand
GCGTCTCCGGGACCAGGATCGTCGCCAGCAGCAGCCAACTGCCATCCACCGGGTGAATGATACAGCCGTGCTTGCCCATGAAACCCAGCCCGGCCGCCTGCGCCCAGTCGCGTTCCAGCACCGGCCCGCTATCCACCAGGCACTTGCCGAGTCCGCTCCGCCCGCTCCAGCGCCGCAGCGCCCCGTCCAGTTCAAACAACAGCGGGCGGATGATTTCGTGATAGTCGTCGCCCCAGGCATAGGACGCGATCAGCCCGCGGCTGGGGTCGGCGGCGATCTCCGGCGGCAGGTCGAACTGGTGATAGTTGACGCCCAAGACGACCAGCGACCGGAACGGCCCCGCCGCGTCCGCCGCCAACCGCGCCGGGTCTCGGCGCTTGTCTAAGTTGCGCGCCAAGTAGGCCATCGCGCCGTGCCGCCCCGCAGCCAGCCAGCCGTCCAGAAAACGGGCATGGGGCGCGGGCTGCACGGGGACGATCCGGCAGTAGTCAAAGCCAAGTTCATAGGCGGCCGCCCGCAGCCGTCGCGTCAAGTCGTGGGCATCCATCGTGGCGGCATTGTGCCGCGGCCCAGGCAAAGCGTCAAGCCGTGGCGCAGTAACGTGCATTCTTCAGGGCCGGCGCTTCGGGAATGACGCGCGGCCCATGCTACAATGCTTCGACGCACGCACCACGTTGGGGGGAGAGAACATGAACGGCAAACGGCTTTTCGCCGCATCTTACGGCCACTTCGCAATCGACATGCTGAATTCGACGATTGCCATCATTCTGACGGCGGTGACGCAGCAGTTCGACCTGACCGTCAGTCAGATCGGCGTCGCCGCCATGATCTACACCTTTGCGGCGTCGCTCACGCAGCCGCTCTTCGGCATCGTGGTGGATAAGCTGCGCGGCCGCTATGTAACCGGCCTGGGCATCCTGTGGACCATCACTTTCTATGCCCTGGCCCCGTTCATGCCCAACTACCCCCTGCTGGTCACCTGTCTGGCGATTGGCGCGCTGGGGTCCGGCGCATTCCATCCCGCCGGGATGGTCAACGCCACCATGTCGGGCGGGAAGTATCCCACGACGGCCACCTCGATCTTCTTTGTGCTAGGCCAAATCGGGCTGGCGCTCGGCCCGCTGGTCTGCGGCATCGTGCTGCAGAACTATGGGATGGCCGGGCTGCCCTACATGGCGCTCGCCATGACGCCCGCCGTCGTCTTTGCCATGCTCTTCCTGCACCAGCCCTTCCAGGACCACGAGCGGGACGCCCCGCCCGTCAAAGTTCGCCAAGCGGACGCCGCGCCGTCGCGCCTGGCCCATCGCGGTCTCCTGGTCGGCGTAGCTTTCGTCCTGCTGATCACCCTGCGCTCCACCACGCAGCAGGGCTTCACCACCCTGCTGCCCAAATATTTCGCCGACCAGGGCCTGACCCCCGCCACCTTTGGCGCGATGATGAGCGTCTTGGGCATGGCCGGCGCGCTGGGAACCTTCGTGGGCGGCTGGCTAGGCGACCGCTTCAACCGCCGCATGATCATCTTCATCTCCATGGCGCTGGGCGCGGGCTTCTCCACGGCCATGCTGCACACCAGCGGCTGGCTCTATGTAGCTGCCGCGTTGGGGACCGGGCTGGTGATGAACGTGCCGCACAGCATCCTGCTCATCATGGCGCAGCGGCTGCTGCCCAGACAGAAGGGCATGATCGGCGGCGCGGTGTTGGGCTTCATGTTCGCCAGCGGCGCGGCCGTCACCGGCGTCGGCAGTTGGATCGCCGATTACGTCGGGCTGCCCGCGGTGCTGACCGTCTTTGCCCTCGCGCCCATCGGCGCGGGTCTGTGCGCGCTGTTCCTGCCCTCCACGCGCGGCGTCCAGGCGACCGCCGCCCCCGCGCAGACATCCGCCGCGTCCGCCGCCGACTGAGCGCAGAGCAGAGTTCGCACGCAAAGGTACCATAAACGGGGTTCACCCGTAAGCATGAAAATGATGCTATTTTCTGAGTAGCCGCCAAGGGCGCAAAGAAGAGAAGAAGCTCACGGCTGTCATTCTGAGGCTGCAAGCCGAAGCATCCCCTTCCGC
>CAYJQA010000809.1:0-2059 GCA_964372065.1 uncultured Litorilinea sp. | reverse complement strand
CCTTTTCGATGATCATTGTGCGGCGCACTGGTTCCCTTTTAGACTATCAGAAACAAACTTTGCCGATCACTAGATGAAATGCCGAGAACAAGGTCAATCACAATTGGCTCACTGCCATTTCGCTCGAAGAAATCGATGTCACCCCGGATGGGCGTGTCCAAGGTCACAACGTTCGCTGCAGAGATACCCTCCCAGAATGCGTGAATCGCTGACAGCAAGTTTGACTTTCCAGAGTTGTTCTTGCCAATTAGCACGTTGAACCCGCCACAACCCGACAGTTCGCAGTGGTCAATACTCCGGAAATTCCTGATTACGACCTTTTCGATCTGCAACTCACACCTCCTAGTGTCTGTCGTGGGGATGCAGTGAAGATGCACATCTCGAGTACTGCACCAAATAATGCAACTGTGATTACTTGCCTACATTTTATGGCGTGAGAGTTGTGATGGGCAAATGGACTTGATGTGACCTAGATCAGACAAAGACCATTCACCCGAATCCCATAATCCCATAGATGTTCATCCACGGACACGCCGGCCCACTACTCGCGCCCCAGAAGCAAGACAGGCCACCAGGGAAGGTTCCCGATGGCCTGTCTATTGCACTATCAACTTCATCCGCGGCGCGGCGGAGCCACACCGTCCCTACCGCCCGGACGCACCCGCGGCCTTGGACAGCCGGATCACGTTCCACGACAGCTTGGGCAGCGTGGCGGTGAGGTGGCCGTCTGCCAGGCGGGCATCGCCGCGGGTGTGGGGCGTCACCGTGTCGGGCTGGGCGAGGGTGTTGGCGGCGCGGGGATTGGCGTGTTCGAGCGTCAGATGCTCGACGACCGCATAGCCGCCCAGGTCGCGCAGGTTGCCCTCCAGCAACAGGGCCTCCTCCTGGCCGCGGTTGACGGCGAAAACGGTCATCTCCGCGCGCTCCTCATTCAACACCGCGACCGCGTCCAGCATGGGCACGGCGTCGAACTCCGCGTTGGCGTAGCTGGGCGAGTGCACCTGCAGGTTAAGCACCACCCCGCGGCCGTAGCGCGACGTGTGCAGCAGCGGATAGTAGATCGTCTCCCGCACTGCGCCGCCGCCGGGGGCCGTGCGGATGGGCGCGATGGTGTTGACGAGCTGCGCCATGCACGCGATCTTCACGCGGTCGGCGTGCCGCAGCAGGGTGATGAGCATCAGCCCCACTACCAGCGCATCCTGCAGCGTGTAGGGGACCTCAAACAGGGGCGGCGCGACCTGCCACGGGGTGTCGTTGACGCCCTGCAGATCGCCTTGCGCCGGGTTCCAGGCGTTCCACTCGTCGAAGGCCAGGTACATGGGGCGCTTGGCCCGCTTCTTGGCCCGCACATAGTCGCACGTGGCGACCACTGCGTGGATAAAGTCGTCCATCAGGAGCGGGCGGGCCAGGTACGTGCCCAGGGGGACCGGCTGCTGCGGGAAGTAGGTGTCCAGCGGCGGCGGCACGATCACCGGGTCACAGAAATAGTACTGGTGGAGCGAGATGTAGTCCACCTGCTCGTAGGCGTGCTCCAGCACGGTCGCCTCCCAGTCGCCAAAGGTGGGCATACCGCGGTGCGAGCTGCCACAGGCGACCAATTCAATCGCCGGATCGACCCACTTCATGGCCGCGGCGGTCGTGGCGGCGAGCTTGCCGTAATCGTTGGCGTCCTTGTGGCCGAGTTGCCAGGGCGCATCCATCTCGTTGCCGAGACACCACAGCTTGATGGCGTGGGGGTCGCGGTGACCGTTGGCGATACGCATGTCGCTGTACAGGCTGCCGCCCGGCAGGTTGCAGTACTCGACCAGGCTGCGCGCCTCGTCGAGACCGGCCGCGCCGAGATTCACGGCCATGTAGACTCCCGCGCCCGCTCGCCGCGCCCACTCGCAAAACTCGTCCGTGCCCACGGCGTTGGTCTCCAGGCACTTCCAGGCCAAGTCGAGCCGCTTGGGCCGCCTGTCCTTGGGGCCGACGCCGTCGAGCCAGTTGTAGCCCGAAACGAAGTTGCCGCCGGGATAGCGGACGACGGGGATGCCAAGCTCTCGCACCAGGTCCATGA
>CAYJQA010000808.1:0-2067 GCA_964372065.1 uncultured Litorilinea sp. | reverse complement strand
AGTCCGCGCGCCGTGGATACTTGGCATGCGGTCTTGGCGGAGGCCGGCTTCAGCGGGCGGCTGGCCGCGCTCATGGCAGTAGCCGTGGCTGAGTATCGCGACCATCGGGCGCTGCACCGAGCAGTGGCGGCGATCAGGCGGCAGTTGCCATGAACACGATGCTCACCCCAGCGCAGGCGCGCCGCGAGTGGATGAAGTGCGCGGCGGATGTGGTCTATTTCACCGTGCGCTATGCCTGGCTCTACAACGCCACAGCGCAGGCGTGGCTGCCCTTTCGCCTCTGGCCCGCGCAGGCGCAGGTCTTGCGCCGCTTGCAGCGGGAACGGTTGGTCGTAGTCCTCAAGGCACGCCAACTGGGGCTGTCGTGGCTGTGCATGGCCTATGCGTTGTGGCTGCTGTTGGCGCAAGCCCCGGCCACGGTGCTGCTCTTTTCACAGCGCGAGACCGAGGCCGCCGACCTCTTGGGGCGGCTGCGCGGGATGTATGACCGGCTGCCCCGCTGGCTCCAGGCGCGCGGCACGCTACGCAGCGCCGCGACCGAGTGGACGTTGAGCAACGGCAGCCGCGCGCTGGCCTTTAGCACCCACGGTGGCCGCAGCTATACCGCCACACTGGCGATTGTGGACGAGGCCGATCACGTGCCCGACCTGGGGCGCTTTCTGAACGCGGTCAAGCCCACCATCGACGCGGGCGGCCAACTGATTTTGGTGAGCACCAGCGATAAGCGGCAGCCGCGTAGCCCGTTCAAGAACCTCTTTCGCGCGGCCCAAGCCGGGACAGGTGATTACGCCGCGCTCTTTCTGCCCTGGTCGGCGCGACCGGACCGGGACGCGGCTTGGTATGCCCGCACACGCGCCGAGATGCACGCCCAGCGCGGCAGCGACGACGACTTCCTGGCCGAGTATCCGGCCACCGCCGACGAGGCGCTCACCCCGCCGCAGATGGACCGGCGCATCCCGCTGGCGTGGCTGCAGGCGGTAACCGCGCCGTCGTCGCCGCTGGAATCGCCCTGGGCCATACCGGGGCTGACCGTCTACGCGCTGCCCGCGCCCCGGCGCCGTTATGTGATCGGCGTGGACCCGGCGGAAGGCACGCCCCACTCCGATGACAGCGCGGCCTGTGTGGTGGACGGTGAGAGTTGGGCCGAGGTCGCGACGCTGAGCGGCAAGCTGGAGCCGGGGGCCTTCGCCCGCTTGGTCGCCCAAGTCGCGACACACTATGACGATGCGGGGGTGATGGTGGAGCGCAACAATCACGGGCACGCGGTGATCCGCGCCCTGCAGGAGGAAGGCGCGACGGTGCTGGACGGCTACGACGGGCGGCCCGGTTGGTTGAGCAACATCAAGGGTAAGCCGCTGCTCTATGACCTGACGGCGCAGGCGGTGCGCGACGGCGCGTGCCGGGTGCGGTCGGCGGAGACGGCGGCGCAACTGGCGAGCTTGGCGGCGAACACGCTGGCTGCGCCCGCGGGCCTGCACGACGACCGCGCCGATGCCTTTGCGCTGGCGATTGCGGCGCTGGCCTATGGCGCGGCCCGCGGCGAGGCGTCCACCGTCGCGCCCGCGCCGGACCCCCTGGCCGAGCTGGACGCTGCGACGTGGTAACAGAAAGAAGAAATGTCTCACGCAAAGGCGCAAAGAACGCCAAGAAAAGCCGGACAGAAGACCGGAAAGGAGAAATGTCCACCGCAAAGAACACAAAGACCACAAAGACGGAGGCGAGGATGCCTGTCACCCTGAGGGTAGCGAAGGGTCCCCGCGCGGGCGGAAGGGGATGCTTCGGATTGCAGCCTCAGCATGACAGCGTTGTTCTCACCTCTATGCGCTCCTTGCGTCCTTTGCGGTGAATTTCCTGTCCGGCTTTGCTTGGCGTGCTTGGCATCTTTACGTGAGACATCTCTTTCTTCTGCTTCTTCTCCGGAAAGGAGGCGAGTATGGCGATTCGGTGGCGGGAATGGGCGGCGCGGCTGGCCGCGGTGACGCCCATCGCGGTGGGACTGCCCGGTGACGGGCTGGTCAGCCCCACCGCGGGGAGCCGGTTGGACAAGCCGTGGCACGAGTTGGCCCA
>CAYJQA010000807.1:0-2076 GCA_964372065.1 uncultured Litorilinea sp. | reverse complement strand
GAATGGGTATGCTCGAACGTGGCGAGCATGCGCACACCCAAGTACCAGGCCAGCAGCGCCGCCGCCACCACCCCGACGGTTGTCAACCATTCCACCGGGTGCGGCGAATAGACGACGTCTGCCGTTGCGCGCTGTGCGAACAGGGTGGTGTTGAAGCGATTGAGACACACGCCGACCAGAATCAGGGCCGCGCCGGCCCATTGCATAGCGGGCCGGCTGCGCAGCGACCGGCTGAAGAACAGCAGCATGGGGAGGACGACCAGCCCGCCCACCTCTAGCCACAGCAGCCAACTGAGGCGGTCGAAGGCAAAGAGCGCCGGCAGTTCACCCGCCAACCACAAATCTCCGATTTTCAATGTCACATAGACCAACGCAGTCCAGGCCGCGCCCAGCGCGAGACCGTTCAGAATATCAGGTTTGGGCGTCTGCGCGTGCAGGCGCGCGGCGACGCGATAGGCGATCAGGGCCAGGATCAGACCGGCCATGACCGAGGAAACAAAGAACAGCAGCGATAGGATGGGCGAATACCACAGCGCATCTAGCCGGTACGGCATGTTGAGATAGAGCGTGCCGAGCGTTGACTGGTGCAGCGAAGACAGCGTCAGCCCTACGACCACCAGGGGAACCGCATACCGGTGAATGAACCGGACCGGCGCGAATTTGCCCAGCCGCTCGAACAACTGCGGGCTGGCTTCAACGCTCAACACTGTGCTGTAGAGTAGCACACACCAACTGATCTCGAACAGGGGCGAATGCACGTTCCAGTACAGGAGGAAGTGATAGAACCGGTCCCAGCGGCCCAGGTCCAGCACCAGCAGCAGGAGTACCGCCACATAGCCGCACAATCCCGCCAGTACCGCCGGACGCAGGGCGTCGCGGAAGCGCTCCAGCCGCAACACATACACCATCGTCGTCAGGGTGAACCCGGCCCCGGCAAAGGCGATCAGGGTGAAATCAAACCCGATCCAGATGCCCCACGGATAGGCATTGGTGAGGGCCGTGGCCGGACCCAGCCCCACCACCAGCCGCCAGACACCCGCGGCGAATCCCAGGAGGGCCAGCAGGCTCAGCACCGCGACGACCGGATCGAGTACCAGCGCGCGTCGCGTAGGGGCGGTTCCGTGGTAAGTTACGGCGCTCATGATTTGCCCCCCTCTCGTGGAGCCACCTCAACGGCGACCTCCTCATTGGCGGCCGCCCGCTGTTGGCGGCGCTTCAAGATCCAGTAAAGGCCACTGGCGACTGCCGCCACTCCCAGCGCGATGGTGGGCGTCTGTTGCATGATGCCTTCGGCGGCCTGGGATACCGGCTCGTTGCCCAACTCCGGGAAACCGAGTTGCCCAAACGGCACGGCCGACATGTACATTACGGAGGTGCCGCCGACTTCATACTCGCCGTAGATGTGGTCGATGTATGCGTTCGCCTGGGCGGCGATGCGCGCCCGGGCCTCCGTGAGCAACTCTTCCCGTTCGCCAAACGCGATCGCGCCGGTCGGACAGGCCTTCGCGCAGGACGGCAGCATCCCTTCCACCTGACGGTCGGCGCACATATCGCACTTGCGGATCAGGCCGAGGGTAGCCTCCCATTCAAATGCGGGCACACCAAACGGACAGGCGTACTGGCAGTAACGGCAGCCGATACACTTGACGGCATCATAGGTGACAGGACCCTCCGCCGTCTTGTGCAGCGCACCGACCGTGCAGGCCGACGCGCACGCCGGATGCTCGCAGTGCATGCACTGGCGCTTGGCGAACACCCACGCCAACTGCTCTTGGTAGACCACCTCGTTGAACGTGACCACGGTCCAGGTCTTGTCTGATAGCCACGCTGGATTCTGCATGCTGCCGTTATTGCGCGTGGGTTCCGCCGGCAGCTCGTGCCACTGCTTACACGCAGCTTGACAGGCGCGGCAGCCAATGCATTTGGTCAGGTCAATCAGCATCGCCTTAGACATCTGCGTTCCTCCCTTGGGCTAGCTTCTTGACTTCGCACAGGAAGGCCTTGGATTCAGGGATCATGGTGTTGGCGTCGCCCACCGGGGGAGTCAACACATTGGCGCTGTCGCCGGTGACCAGC
>CAYJQA010000806.1:0-2076 GCA_964372065.1 uncultured Litorilinea sp. | reverse complement strand
GTCGAATAGAGGGACAGGGGACACCTCGCTTGACTTAATCTACTCATCACCCGGGCCGTCCCCACGCGACCGTTGCCGAGCCGCAGCCGCAGCCAGATCCGACCGCCCCTTTCCTCCGCGCCTGTCGCGGCCTGCCCACGGACCATACACCCGTGTGGTTCATGCGCCAGGCCGGCCGCTACATGGCAGAATACCGGGCCGTCCGGGCGCAGCATTCACTGCTGGACCTCATCAAGACGCCGGAACTAGCCGCTCAGGTCACGCTGCAACCGCTGGCGACCTTCGAGCTGGACGCGGCCATCATCTTTGCCGACATCTTGCCGCCCCTCATGGGGATGGGGCTGCAACTGGAGTTCCTCAAGGGCGAAGGGCCGCACATCGCCAACCCGCTCACGACGAACTACGCCATCGACATGTTGGCGACGCCGCCCGCGACCGAACACCTGGCCGCGACGCTGGAAGCGATCCGGCTTGTCGCGGCCGAGCTAGCCCCGCGCAACATCCCGCTCATCGGCTTTGCGGGCGCACCCTTCACGCTTGCCAGCTATGCTGTCGAAGGCGGCAGCACGCGCAACTACACCCGGGTCAAGGCGCTCATGTACACTGAGCCGGCGGCCTGGCGGCGGCTCATGATTAAGCTCGTCACCGTACAGGCCGACTATCTTTTGGCCCAGGTGAAAGCGGGCGCACAGGCGCTCCAGGTCTTTGATTCGTGGGCCGGTCTAGCCTTGGGGCAGGCCGACTATCGCCGCTTTGTCCAGCCCTACAACCAGATGCTTTTTGAGATCATCGGCCGCGCCGGCGTGCCTGTGATCCACTTTAGCACCGGGACCGCGCCGTATATCGAAGACGTGGTCGCGGCCGGCGGGGACGTGATCGGCGTCGACTGGCACATGCCGCTGGGATGGTTCTGGGACCGCATCGGCCACGCCAAACCGATCCAGGGCAACTTGGAGCCGGCCGCGCTGCTGTCGCCTTGGCGCGAACTCAAGTATCAGGTGGACGGCGTACTGTCCGAGGCCGGGGGGCGACCGGGCCATATCTTCAACTTGGGCCACGGCATCTTCCCCAATACGCCCGTCGATGCCGTGCGCCGCGTCGTCGATTACGTCCACGCGCAGACGGCCCGCACGGGTGTATCCAAACTGTCTCGTCAGGAAGCGTTATGACCAATCCCGTAAGCTACCCCATCGGCGTCCTCGTCATGGCCTACGGCGGGCCGAACTCGCTGGCGGAACTGCCGGGCTATCTGTCCGACATTCGCAGCGGGCGGCCGACCACACCGGCGGTGCTTGAGGAGATCACACATAACTACACCCAGATCGGCGGCAAGTCGCCGCTGATGGACATGAGTATGCAGCAGATCGCCGCGGTGGAAGCGCGGCTTGACCCGGCGCTGTACCGCTGCTACTTGGGCATGCGCCACTGGGCGCCCTGGATCGAGGAAGTCGTGGGCCAGATGCTCGACGACGGCATCACCCATGCCGTCAGCGTGGTCCTCGCGCCCCATTTCAGCAAGCTGAGCATCGCCAAATACCAGAGCAAGATCGCCGACGGTCTCGCCATGTACCACGGGCAGATCGACTTCCGGCACATCGCGTCCTATCACGACGCCCCCAAGCTGATCCAGGCGTTGGCGGAGCGCGTGGCGATCGGGCTGGCCGCGTGGCCCGCCGAGCAGCGCGACCGCGTCCATGTCGTCTTCAGCGCCCACAGCCTCCCGGCGCGCATCCTGAAGATGGGCGACCCCTATGACAGCCAACTGCGCGAGACCGCGCGCCTCGCCGCGGCCCGCGCCGGGCTGCGCGACGACCGCTGGTCTTGGAGCTATCAGTCGGCGGGGCGCAGCCCGGAACCGTGGCTAGGGCCGCAGTTGCAAGACTATCTGCCGGAACTAGCCGCGCAGGGCGTCAAAGATGTGGTCAGTATCCCGGTGGGCTTCGTGGCCGACCATGTGGAGATCCTCTACGACATCGACATCCAGGCGCAGGCCCTCGCCGCCGCCTGCGGCATGAAGCTGGTGCGCCCGCCGGCGCTCAACACGGACCCGTTGTACATAGACACACTGGTCCAGGT
>CAYJQA010000805.1:0-2082 GCA_964372065.1 uncultured Litorilinea sp. | reverse complement strand
CATCGACTCCACCAGCTACATCGTCGTCTACCCGCTGATGGTGGATTTGACCACCTTTGAGCCGTCCGTCTCCGATATGTCCGGCGGTGAGGCGCGCCACCGCCGCACCTACCAGGTCACCACTAATGTGGCGGGCGTGCGCGAATATGCCACCGGCGACAGCTTCAACCGCATCCACTGGCCCAGCACCGCGCGTATGCGCCGGCTCATGACCAAGGAGTTTGAGCTAGACCCCACCGCCGATGTCTGGCTCTATCTGGACCTCTACCGCGACGGCGAAGCCGGTCTGCCGTGGACGCCGCAGCCGCCCGAACCGGCCATCTTTGCGCTCCATGCGGGCCGCCGCAAGGAATTGCGCTATGAGCTGCCGCCCGTCACCACCGAATACGCCGTCACCATCACTGCCAGCCTGGCCCGCTACTTTGTCCTGCACAACCGGGCCGTGGGCTTGAGCAGCCGGGGCCGCACTCGCGAATACGTCCAGGCCGACCGCGGCGAGCGCCAACTGGGCAAGATGCTGGAATCGCTGGCCGTGGTCACGGCGTCGGGGACCCTGCCCTTCGGCCATCTCATCGCGGGCGACGGCATCCGCCTCAACCGCAACGACACGGTCATCGCGGTCAGCGCCGACCCTTCGCCCGACTGGGCCGTCGCGCTGCATCATATCCAGCGCCGCGGCGTCAACAGCATCGCCGTCATCATCGACGGCAGCACCTTTGGTCGCAAAGACGACTACACGCCCCTCTTTGCCCAGTTGGAAGCCGCGGGTATCCCCGCCTATCGCGTGGCGCGCGGCGACGACCTGGCCGGCGCGCTCGGCCAAAGCGCCCGCCTGGGTCAAGGCCCCGAATGGATCTCGCGCCACCCCGCGCGCAGATAAGCGTTTCTCACGCTAAGCCGCTAAAGGCAGAGAAGGAAATTAACCGCAAAGAGCACAAAGGGTAGAGCAAGGTAGACATCGTCATGCTTCGCTGCGTTCAGCATGACAGATTGCACCTACTCCGGCCTTTGTGACCTTTGTGTTCTCTGCGGTTGATTTCTCTGCGGATTTTCTTGGCGGCTTTGCGTGAGACTCTCTGCTCTCCGCATCTCTGCGTGAGCTATTCTGCTCCCTGCGCTTGTTTCTGCACCACTGTCTGCATCAGGTGATCCAGCGCCGCGGCCGGGTCGGTGCACAGCCCGGAGTGGACCGGCGACGCCTGGATGACCGTGTTGTGCGGCGCGACCAGCCAGTGGAAGCTCTCCGCCTGGCCCAGCGCGCCGATTGGCCCGCGCCCCGCGCAAATCTCCGGGATCAGCGCCAAGTGCTCGCGCACCACCTCCACGTCGATGATCGGGTCTAGGGCGCGCAGCCGCGCCTCGTCCACCGCGAAGCGCGCGCCCAGAAACCGCTGCGTGCGGCAAAAGAGGATCACCCCCACGTTCACAAACTCGCCCGTATCCACCCGGGGCACGACGCGAATCAGCGCGTAATCATAGGAGCTTGGCGCGTGCATTGGCAGCTTCCTCCACAAAGACGGCGGACGCCGCCAGCCGGTGTTGCAGATATGCCACATACGCCGCGCGGTGCTCATCCAGCCCCGCGAACGTCTCCTCGCCTGCCAACCACACATCCGGGACCAGGTCCAGAATCTCGCGCAGCGCCGCCGGCGTCAGTTGTGGGGCGAGCCGGGCATCGGCCCCGGCCAGGTCGGACGCAAAGGGCAGCAGCGTGTGCTGCTTGATAAAGCTGAAGGGCGTCTTGGCGCGCTCCAGATAGTTCCGCCAGTCGTGGTGAAAATAGAGCGCCGCGCCGTGGTCGATCAACCACAGCACGTCCTGCCAGATCAGCATATTCACATTGCGCGGGGTGCGGTCCACGTTGGTCACAAACGCATCGAACCACACAATGTCCGACGCCAGCGCCGGGTCGGGCGGCGGCTTGAGCAGCGTGTTATAGGCGAACGCACTGGGCAGATAGCGTACCCCCAGGTTTAGCCCCACGCTCGCCATCAGCAGATCGCGGATCTCCTGATGCGCCTCGTTGCGGGCGATCTCCTCGTGTAGCACCACCGTCACCAGCTCCGGCACGCGCAGCCCCAA
>CAYJQA010000804.1:0-2085 GCA_964372065.1 uncultured Litorilinea sp. | reverse complement strand
GCGTAGGCGTGGCTGGGGGTGAGCGTGCCGGTGGCGGTGACGCCGTCGCCGAAGTCCCAGGCGATGGTAACGGCCTGGATGCTCAGCAAGCCGGGGTCGTTGTAAGAGCCGTTGAACTGGATAGCTTGACCTTCGTTGCCAGCCTGGTCTTCGCCGGCGTCGGCGACGGGGGCGTCGTTGACCGGCGTGACGGTGATGGCGACTTCGGCCACATTCGAGTCCGACTGCCCGTCATCGGCGTGGTAGGTGAAGGTGACGAGGCCGTTGAAGTTCAGCGTGGGGGTGTAGACGAAGGAGCCATCTGCAGCCAGCGCCAGCTCGCCCAGCAGCGGCGGGCTGTCCAGGATTGTGCTCAGTGGGTCATTCTCAACATCGGTGTCATTACCCAACACGCCCGGCGCGGCGACGGCCAGGGGTGTGTCTTCGGTGGTGGAGTAGGCTTCACCTGCGGCCAGCGGTGCATCGTTGACGGGAGTGATGGTAATGGTTACAGCCGCCGTATCGAAGCTGCTATTGCCATCGGTCATAGTATAGGTGAAAATCTCAACGCCATAGAAATTCGCTGCCGGGGTGTAGGTGATGGCCATGCCGCCGTTGACCACCGTCCCGCCTTGGTCGGGCGTCCCGATCGCATAGACTGCCAGGGCTTCAGGGGGGTCGGGAAGGTAGCTGTCGTTGGCCAGCACTTCCAGGCCGCTGGTACTGTCCTCGGCGACGGTGAATTCGTCATCACTCGCCACCGGCGGATCATTGACGTTCGTGACCGTGACGGAAACGGCCGCCGTATCGAAGCCGCCGAAGCCATCGGAGATGGTATAGGTGAAGGTTTCGACGCCGTAGAAGTCGGCGACCGGGGTGTAGGTGATGAACACGCCGGCGTTGACGACCGCTCCGCCCTGGTCTGGCGCGCCCACGGCGAAGATGCTCAGCGCGTCCCCGTCCAGGTCGGCATCGCCGTCCAGCACCTCCAGCGGGTTGCCCGGGCTGTCCTCGGCGACGGTAAAACTGTCGTTGCCCGCGGCCGGCGGCCAGTTCGAGCGGGCGATCCTGAGTGAGACTTTATCCCCGGCGCTGCCGAAGATGCCACCGGCGTACAGGGTGCCGCTGCCGCTCACCGCCAGGGCACGCACCTGGTTATTCATTCCAGAGCCGAGCGGCGACCAGGCCGTCCCGTCCCAATGGGCGATATTATCGGCAGGGCTATCCCCGGCGCTGGTGAACAGACCCCCGGCGTACAGGCCCCCAGCCTCATCTGCTGCCAGAGAAAAAACAAAGTTATCCATCCCAGAGCCGAGCGCCGACCAGGCTACCCCATCCCAGCGGGCGATGCGATTGGCAGGGATACCTCCGGCGGTGACGAAAGAGCCGCCAGCATACAAGTTGCCGCTGCCATCTACTGCCAGGACGTAAACAAAGCCACCCATCCCGGAGCCAAGCGGCGACCAGGTTGAGCCATCCCAGCGGGCGATGCGATTGGCAGAGTTGCCCCCGGCAGTAGTAAACTCCCCTCCAGCGTACAGATACCCGCTGCCATCCACCGCCAGCGCATAGACGCAGCCGTTCATTCCCGAACTGAGCGCTGACCAGGTTGCCCCATCCCAGCGAGCGATGTAGCTGGCGGGGCTGCCTCCGGCGGTAGTGAACCAGCCCCCGGCGTACAGGTTGCCGCTGCCGTCCACGACCAGAGCATTGACAACGCTATTCAATCCAGAGCCAAGCGCCGACCAGGTATCGCCATCCCAGCGGGCGACGTAATTGGCGGGGACGCCTCCGGCGCTGGTGAAAGCGCCCCCGGCGTATAGAATCCCGATTCCATCCACCAGCAGGGCATTGACCCTGGCATTCATCCCAGAGTCGAGCGGGAACCAGGCCGTCCCGTCCCAGAAGGCAATGCGATTGGCAGGGGTGGCGCCAGCGACGGCAAAATCGCCCCCGGCGTACAGATCTCCACTGCCATCCAGCGCCAGGGCAAAGATGCGGTTGTCCATCCCATTTCCACCGCCCAGTGTGCTCCAGGTCACCCCATCCCAGCGGGCGGTGTGATTGGCAAGGGTATCACCAGCCATAGTGAAGATGCCGCCGGCG
>CAYJQA010000803.1:0-2087 GCA_964372065.1 uncultured Litorilinea sp. | reverse complement strand
GTATTGTCGAGTGTGCTTCGCCTGCGGTGGTATCTAAACGAAGAGTAGCCGTATCGTAGCTGTGATGAAGGAGCTTGCAACCGTATGACTGCGACCAAAGAATTGACCTACGACATTGCCGATATCAAGCTGGCGGACCGCGGGCGCTTCCGCATGGCCTGGGCCGCCAGGGAAATGCCGGTGTTGGACCTCTTGGAAGAACGCTTCCGCAAAGAGCAGCCTTTCAAGGGCATTCGCATGGCCGCCGCCATGCACGTGACCTCGGAAACGGCCAACCTCATGCGCGTGCTGATTGCGGGCGGGGCCGAGGTCGCGCTGTGTGCGTCCAATCCCCTCAGCACCCAGGACGACATCGCCGCCGCGCTGGTCGTCCACTATGAGATGCCCGTCTATGCCATCAAGGGTGAGAGCAATGCCCAGTACAACAGCCACATGGCGAGCGTGCTGGACATCGGCCCCAACATCACCATGGATGACGGCATGGACCTGGTGGCCATGCTCCACACCCAGCGCACCGACCTGCTGCCCAAGGTAGTCGGCGGCACGGAAGAGACCACCACCGGCGTCATCCGTTTGCGCGCGATGGCTGCTCAAGGCAAACTGAAGTTTCCCGTGATGGCGGTCAACGACGCCATGACTAAGCACTTCTTTGACAACCGTTACGGCACGGGCCAAAGCACGATTGACGGCATCATCCGCGCTACCAACGTCCTCTTAGCCGGCAAGAACTTTGTGGTGGGCGGCTATGGTTGGTGCAGCAAGGGCATCGCCATGCGGGCGCGTGGCATGGGCTCCAACGTCATCGTCACCGAGGTGGACCCGCTGCGTGCGCTGGAGGCGGTCATGGACGGCTTCCGCGTCCTGCCCATGAGCCAAGCGGCCAAGGAAGGGCACATCTTCTGCAGCGCCACGGGCGACATGCACATCTTCGACACGCCGCACTTTGCGGTCATGCGCGACGGTGCGATCCTGGCGAACAGCGGTCACTTTGACGTGGAAATCAACATGAAGTCGCTCAATGCCCAGGCCACCAAGATCACCCGGGTGCGCGACTTCCTTGACGAATACACCTTGCCCGATGGGCGGCGGCTGTATGTGGCGGGCGAGGGCCGGCTGGTCAATCTGGCCGCGGCCGAAGGCCACCCCAGCGCCGTCATGGACATGAGCTTTGCCAACCAGGCCCTATCCGCCGAATATATGCTCAAACATGGTGACAAACTGGAAGGTCAGGTGTATAACGTGCCGGACGATATTGACCGCGAGATTGCGGCGCTCAAGCTCCGGGCGATGGGCGTGGAGATCGACACCTTGACGGCCGAGCAGACAGCCTATCTCAACGAGTGGTCGTTGGGCACCGGTCACTAGGCGCGTAGCAGGAACTATCAAGAGGAGAGACCATGACGACCTTTATGACTTCACCTAGCCTTCTGTTCACCAGTGAATCGGTGACAGAAGGCCACCCGGACAAGATGTGCGACCAGATCAGCGATGCGGTGCTGGACGCGCTCTTTGCCCAAGACCCCCGCTCGCGCGTGGCCTGTGAGACGGCCATCAAGACCGGCTTTGTCATGCTGCTGGGCGAAATCACCACCACCGCCCGCATCAACTTCGACGAACTGGTGCGCTCGGTGATCCGTGACATCGGCTTCGACAGCAGCGTCAAGGGCTTTGACGGCAACACCTGCGGCGTCCAGATCGCCATCGCCGCCCAAAGCCCGGACATTGCGCTCGGTGTGGATCGGGCGTTGGAAGCCAAAGACGGCACCATGAGCGACGACGAGATTGAGGCCGTCGGCGCCGGCGATCAAGGCATGATGTTCGGCTTTGCTTGTGACGAGACGCCGACCCTCATGCCCATGCCCATCTACTTGGCGCATAAGCTGGCGCGCCGCCTCACCGAAGTCCGCAAGGCCGGCATCCTGCCCTGGCTGCGGCCCGACGGTAAGACCCAGGTTACGGTCGAATATGCCTATGGCAAGCCGCGGCGCATCCATACTGCGCTCATCAGCACGCAGCACGACCCCGACGTGAGCCAGGAGACCATTCGCCAAGAGCTGATCGAAAAGGTCATTGACCCGGTGCTGCCC
>CAYJQA010000802.1:0-2116 GCA_964372065.1 uncultured Litorilinea sp. | reverse complement strand
GTTTTGTGCCCACCTGGTATCCGCCGGAAGCGGTAGTGGAAAACGACCTGATTCGCTTCTTTCAGCAGAACTGGACTTGGATCAGCTTTGCGGCGCTGCCGTTGGGCTTTATCTTCGCCAGCTTTGGCAGCTACTTCATCAACCGCTTTGCGCGGCGGCGCTGGCCGGGCAACAAGACTATCGCCCGGCCCGACGAAATTGTGGAGCGCAGCATGAAGGGCTTTGACGACAAGTACGCCTATTTCGCGTGGAGCCTGCCGGCCAGCCATGTGTTGGTGGGGCCGGGCGGCGTGATGGTCTTTGCCATCCGCAGCGACCGCGGCAAGGTCACCGTCCAAGGCGACCGCTGGCGCGAGCCGTTCAACATTGGCCGCTTCTTCACCATCTTCGCCCGCGAAGGGGTGGGCAATCCCACCCTGGAGTTGGAAGAACAGGTGCGTAAGCTGCGCGCGCTGCTGGCGAAGGCTACGCCTACCAACGGCAACGGCGGCAACCTGCAAGACGTGCCCATCGAGCCGGTGGCGCTCTTCCTAAACCCGGAGATGGAGATCAAGTTGGACGCGCCGTCGATCCCCGTCGTGCGCGCCGACCAACTCAAAGAATATGTGCGGCGGCGGGGCAAAGAAGCCAAGGTGTCTGCCGCGACCATGCGCGAGGTGACCGATCACCTCACCGCCAGCGCCGTCTACCAGACGGAATAGAGGCGGCGGGGCGTGCAACGAAAAACAGGGCCGGCGACATTCGCCGGCCCTGTGTATTTGAATGTCGCCCTAACTTGGGACTGAACCTGTTGTTACATCTCCCGCACGCTTGAATGTGGCAATCATCACTCCGCTGGGTGAAGATTCGGATTCAACCAGTGCGTAGGAAGCCGGAATCGTACCTGTATCAAACAAGCGTTTCCCCGTACCGAGCGTCACCGGGAATATCTTGAGCCAAAACTCATCTACCAAATCATGCTTCAACAACGTCTGAATGAAATTGCTACTACCATGCACCTGTAATTCAGGGCCATCTTGTTGTTTGAGCTTTCTTATTTCCTCTACAACGTTGCCCCCCAAGAAGACCGACTCTTTCCACTCATGCTTTGTAAGCGTATTTGAAGCAACGTACTTTATTGCTTTATTGATGCCGGCTCCTTCATCTTCATGATGGGGCCAATAAGATGCGAATATCTCGAATGTCTTTCGCCCCAGCAACAGATCAAATGGCCTGTTCATTTGCTCAAACATTGTCTGGCCAAGAAAATCATCGAAGTACGGAACTAGCCATCCTCCATAGGTAAAGTTGCCACTGGTATCTTCAGTAGGCCCACCAGGTCCCTGCATGACGCCATCGAGTGTTACAAAAGTAAGTACGATGATCTTTCTCATCTGGCCCATTCCTCCACACCATTAATTCATTGGCAGTGATTCGAACACGTGATTGCGTCCTGTAATATCTTATGGTTAGCCCCGTTGTCAAGACCCCGTAAATGACGTGTCCCCTACGGGGACGCCATGAGTTGTCACCTACGCATTTGCCGGGCCTTCCGTCCGATCGCCATCATTCTCTGGCGCGTCAATCGACATTCGCGGTGACATCCAGAAGAAAGACAGGACCGGCAATGGCTGCCGGTCCTCTGCCCCCAAAATCGTATGATTAAGACGGCGTTCCGAGCGTAGTGGGAGAATCCCTCTGCTCTGCTACACGCGCCGCGACATCCCAGGCGTCAGCGGCCTAGTGGAAGCCCAGCCCGCGCTCCTTCAAGCTGACATAGCGGTTGCGTCCGATGACCACGTGGTCGAGCACTTCGATATCCAGGAGCTTGCCCGCCGCGACCAGCGTTTCGGTGACTTGCACATCCTCCGGGCTGGGGGTGGGGTCGCCGCTGGGGTGGTTATGCACCACGATGATGGCCGCGCAGTTGGCGCGGATCGCCTCGCGGAAGACTTCGCCGACGCGCACGACCGCGGTGTTGAGGCTGCCGGTGTAGACGTTCACCACGCGCAGGACGTTGTTCTTGGTGTCCAGCAGCACGGTCCGCAGGTGTTCTTGCTCCAGCAGACCCATGTCCAGCATGAGCAAGTTGGCGACATCTTCCGGCCCGCGAATCTGCGGACGCTCGTCGGGCGAG
>CAYJQA010000801.1:0-2121 GCA_964372065.1 uncultured Litorilinea sp. | reverse complement strand
AGATCAAGCGGCGCGAGTCGTTCCGGCCGTTCGCGCCGTCGATCCTGCGCGAGGCGGTGGCGGAGTGGTTCGAGGTGGATGACGATGTGCCCTTCATGATGCAGGTGTACCCGATCCGGGAGGCAAAGCGCGCGCTCATTCCGGCGGTGACCCACGTGGACGGCTCGGGGCGGCTGCAGACGGTCACGCGTGACACCAACCCGCGCTATTACGCGCTGATCGAGGCGTTTCGCGAGCTGACGGGCGTGCCGATGGTACTGAACACCTCGTTCAACGAGAACGAGCCGGTGGTGTGCAAGCCCGAGGAGGCGCTGGATTGCTTCCTGCGCACGAAGATGGATGTGCTGGTGATGGGGGAGTGGGTGGTGGAGCGGGGGTAGATATGGTGTGACACCGATCGCGGCAGGGGCGCCGCTCCCACAAACTCCCTAGGCGCAGATCGGGGCGAGGGCGCCCCTCCCACAACCCGCTCCTACTGCAGCTGCTGTCTGTCATAATCTCGTGGCCACGATGATCACGCCATGAGAGTCATTTTCCTCAACCGCTATTTCTATCCAGACCATTCTGCGACGAGCCAGATGCTTTCCGATCTGGCTTTTTTTTTGGCCGGGGCCGGGCACGAGGTATGCGTGGTCACGAGTTGCCAGCGCTACGACGATGCGGCGGCCGTGCTGCCGGCGCGCGAACGCATCGACGGGGTGGAGGTGCATCGCGTGCGCACCACGCGCTTCGGGCGCGACAATCTAGTAGGGCGTGCGGTGGATTACGCGACCTTCTATATTACTGCGGGCTGGCGGCTATGGCGCCTCTCCCGCGCGGGCGACGTGGTTGTTGCCAAGACCGACCCACCATTGATCTCGGTGATTGCGGATCCCATCGCGCGTTGGCGCGGCGCGCTGCTCGTCAACTGGGTGCAAGACGTGTTTCCTGAGGCCGCCGAGGTGCTTGGCGTGAGCGCGCTCGATGGGCCGCAGACGGGGCTGTTGCGGTGGTTGCGTAATCGGGCGTTTAGGTTGGCGGCTGCGAATGTGGTGCTCTCCGAGCGGATGGCGGAGGTGGTGGGGCGGGCTAGTGGGCAGAACATTCGCGAGCGAGGTCGCTCCTACAACACCTCTCCTATTCGCGAGCAAGCTTGCTCCCACGGCACTCCCACTGTTCGCGTGATCCCCAATTGGGCGGACATGGAGGCGATCCGGCCGGTAGCGGCGGCGGACAATCCTTTGCGGCGGGAATGGGGGCTGGAAGGCAAGCTCGTCGTCTGCTATTCGGGGAACATGGCCCGCGCGCACGAGTTCGATACCATTCTCGGTGCAGCCGAACGGCTGGCGGGCCGGGCGGAGGCGATCGTGTTCCTGTTCATCGGCGGCGGCGCGCAGCGGCGCATGGTCGAAGACGAAGTCCTGCGGCGGAGACTCACGAACGTCCAGTTCCGTCCCTATCAAGATCGCGCGGTGCTGTCTTACAGTCTGGGCGCCGGCGACGTGCATCTGGTGTCCCAGCGGCCGGAAGTCGAAGGCTACGTATTCCCGAGCAAGCTCTACGGCATCCTCGCCGCCGGACGGCCGGCGGTGTTCATCGGCGATTCGCAGGGCGAGATCGGCGCGCTGGTGGAGCGCGAGGGCATCGGCGTCGCAGTGCGGCAGGGAGATGCGGCGGGCCTGGCCGAACAGTTGCTGCGTCTGGCCGGCGATGCGGCATTGCGTGAGGCCATGGGCGCGCGGGCGCGGGCGCTATTGTGCGAGCGCTACGACAAGCGCATTGCGTTCAAGGCGTGGCGGGAGTTGCTCGAGAAACTGTGACGCCGGCTGGGATCGATACGCTGCGTGAATCGGCGCCCGGGATAGTTTTCCTCAGCCGCTACTTCTACCCCGACCACTCCGCGACGAGCCAGATGCTTTCCGGTCTGGCTTTTTTTTGGCCAATGCCGGGCATGGGGTGTGCGTGGCCACGAGCCGTTGGCGCAATCTGGCTAATTAGCAATCGTATTGACAATTAGCCAGATGCAGTTTAGGCTGCTTCGGCCATGCTGATCCAAAGACATGCCGAAGCCACCCTGCTGCAACTGACGAGCGAGTACCCCGTTGTTGCGGTGACGGGCCCGCGCCAATCGGGGAAGACCAC
>CAYJQA010000800.1:0-2129 GCA_964372065.1 uncultured Litorilinea sp. | reverse complement strand
GGCCACCTGAAACTGGAGCACGACGCCGTTGGCAAAGCGCGCAAAGGCCCAACTCAGGTCGTCCACGTCATAGCGCCCGGCGCTGATCACCTCGCGCGCGATGATGTCGCTGCCCCAGCCGCCCAGCCCCAGCCCGCGCGGCCCGAACTTGGCGAACGACGCGCCCGACACCGTCACCGGCTCCGGATAGCCCATCAGGAAGAGCGCGCGGTCCAGCGCATGCACGCCGATGTCCAACAGGCTGCCGCCCCCCGCCAAGTCCTTGTTGGTAAACCAACTGCCATAGCCGGGGATGCCGGAACGGCGCTGCCACACGGTACGCGCCGCATAGATTTCGCCGAAGAAGCCCGCATCCACGTTCGCCTTGGCCGCGCGCATGGGCGTGGACCAACGATAGTGCGTGCCCACGGTGAGCGTCCGCCCCACCGCCGCGGCCTTGGCAAACATGGCTTGGGCGTCGGCGTAGGTGAGCGCGACCGGCTTCTCACACAACACATGGCTGCCCGCTTCCAGCGCGGCCAGCGTCATGGGCGTGTGAAAGACGTTGGGCGTGGCAACCACGGTGATGTCGGGCTTTACCTTGGCCAGCAGCTTTTCATAGTCCGTGTAGACGTGGGGAATCTTGGCCTCGGCCGCGGCGCTCTTGGCGCGCGCCTCGTTCACGTCGCACAGCGCGACGGTCTCCACATTGGCAATCCGCTGGAACGCGGGGATATGTCCCCGCTGGACAATCGCGCCCGCCCCCAGAAAGGCGACGCGCCAAGTCTTGGAAGTGCTCATAGGTCTGCTTTCTTTGGCATCTGATGTTCTGAAAGGTGGCTCTCGCTCATCGACGAGCGCCCACGATTAACGCTCATCGTCTTCGTCGTCAAAACCGCCATCATCGTCCGGCTCGGCGTCAAACAGGTCGGACGGGCGCACCCGGTCGTCTAGGTCCACGGGGTTGTCGTCAAACAAAATCGCATGCACAAACTTAGGGCCGTGCACGCCCAGCGTCAGGGCCATCTCGATGTCGGCGGACTTGCTCGGCCCGGTGATCATCGTCAGGTTGGCGCGGCTGCGCAGGATCTGCTCCAGCTTGCCCACCTCGCGCTGCTCGGCGAACCAATCCTCCAGCGTCGGGTAGAGCCGGCTGAAGGGAATCAGCGCCAGGTGGCGGAAGGGCAGCAGGCTGGCGACGCGATTGGTCCCCG
The DNA here is from genome assembly GCA_964372065.1 of uncultured Litorilinea sp. Classification (GTDB taxonomy): domain Bacteria; phylum Chloroflexota; class Anaerolineae; order Caldilineales; family Caldilineaceae; genus QEUY01. The sequence goes on along the minus strand of CAYJQA010000800.1, from coordinate 936 downwards.
GCCCCGCAACCATCAGCATCGAGCCGGTCGCGGCAAAGGCCGCGGTCGCGCCGCTGACGCCGTAGCGGATATGGCGCACCTGGTCGCGGCCGGGACCGGCGCGCATGTTGAGCGGCGCGATCAGCTTCAGTCCCAAGTCGTTGAGCGCCGGACCCAGCCCGTCCAGCGGCAGTTGGTCGGACGACCACGCCAGGATGCTGCGCTCCTGCCCGGTGACGATCACCGCGCCCTTGCGCTCGGCTTCTTCCTGCTCCATCCACCGGATGAGCCGGTTGATCAGGGCGAGGCGCGCCTCGGTGGGCGTCTGCGCGATCTCATATGAGCCGTGGATCGCGGTCAGCTCCTCGCCGAAGCGCTGGGCCAGCAGGGGCAGATCGCCCACAGCGCGGCCGACGGTCATGCGCGTCTCACGGCTCAAGGGTTCCGGCTGGGCGGGCGGAAAGCGCAGGTCCGGGCGGGCCAGCGTGGCGCGCAGCTTGCTCAGAATGTCGTCGCGTGTGGTGGTCATGGGCTACACGGTTTTCCGGCGCGCCAGGCGCTCGCTCCACTGGTCGCGGAAGCTCTTTTTGGCAAAGGGCGGGAAGTTGCGGCTGTCGGTCCAGGCCGACAGCGGCGGCGGCAGCGCCCGGATGTTCCCGCCTGAGAGCGCCGCCAGCAGGTTGCTCCCCAGGCCGACGAGCTTGCCCGCCGCCTCATAGCGCCCGCGCTCCCGCATGGCATAGAGAAAGCCATGCATGGCTTGGCGGTCGAACCACGCCGCGTCGCCGTCGTCCACCTGGTCGGCGCGCAGGTCAAGCAACAGCCGCGGCAGGTCAATCTTGACCGGGCAGGCATCGCGGCACGCACCGCACAAGGTGCTGGCGTGGGGCAGCTTCTCCGGGTCGGTGACGTGCGTCGGCAGCAGCGGCGAGATCACCGCGCCGATCGGCCCGCTGT
>CAYJQA010000799.1:0-2134 GCA_964372065.1 uncultured Litorilinea sp. | reverse complement strand
GCCATTTGGCCCGGCACCCGGCCCGCCCTGCGCTAGGCGCTGCTACGCTACCGCGGGGAGCGCGCCGCGCAGGTCATGGCCGAGGTGCTTGACCTGGATAACCCGGCCTAAGCTCATGGCATCAGCGACCACGTCTTCGCCCATCCTGCCCGGTGCGCTGATCGGCGTCTTTGGCAGCGGCCAGCTTGGGCGCATGATGGCCCTCGCCGCCCGTGCGATGGGCTACCGCATCGGGGTCTACTCGCCCGACGCCAACTCGCCCACCGGCCAGATCGCCGACCTGGAAGTCGTCGCCCCCTATGCGGACGACGACCGCGTGGCTGATTTCGTCCGCCGTGTCGCGGTCGTCACCTTCGAATTCGAGAACGTTCCGGCCCGCATTGGCGACATCGCTCAGGCCGCGGGCGTGCCCGTCCATCCGGACGGCTGGGTGCTGCACACCGCCCAGCAGCGCGGCCGCGAGAAGCAGTTTCTGGCCGACGCTGGTCTGCCCGTGCCGCGTTTCGCCCATGTCACCAGTCTCGCCGGGCTGCACGCCGCGCTGACCGCCATTGGGACGCCCGCCGTCCTCAAGACGGCTGCCTTTGGCTATGACGGCAAGGGGCAAGCCCGCATCGCGACGCCCGCCGCAGCCGCGGCCGCGTGGGCCGCGATGGGCGAACAAACGGCTATCTTGGAGGAGTACATTGCGTTCGATAAGGAGCTGTCGGTCATCGTCGCGCGTGGGGCCGACGGCGCGCTCGTCCATTACGGCGCGATCGAGAATATCCACTATCAGCACATCCTCGACCTGTCCATCGCACCGGCGCGCGTCCCGTCTGGCGTCGCCGCCGAGGCGGTGCGCCTGGCGCGCGCGGTCGCGGAGAAGTTAGGCGTGGTCGGCGTGCTGTGTGTAGAATTCTTCTTGACCAACGACGGTCGCCTGCTCATCAACGAAATGGCCCCGCGGCCCCATAATTCGGGCCACTGGACCATTGACGCCGCCGTCACCAGCCAGTTTGAGCAGCAGGTCCGCGCGGTGTGCGGCCTGCCTTTGGGCGCGCCGGACCTACTGCGCCCGGCGGTCATGGCGAACCTGCTGGGCGATCTGTGGGCCGCGGGTGAGCCGGATTGGGCCGCGGCCCTGGCCGTTCCGGGCGTGAAGCTGCACCTCTACGGCAAGCAGCAGGCGCGTCCCGGTCGCAAGATGGGCCATTTGACGGCCCTCGCAGAAAGCAGCGACGAAGATGTCGCCGCAGTAATGGCCCGAGCCGGGGCCGCGCGGTCCGCATTGTCGCATCGTCCGCATACAGTCCGCAGCGCGGCATAACCTGCCCCCTGCGCTAGTGAGAGGAGCCAACTGCATGTTTCCGGACGACCGCGAACTACACGAACGTACATCCGACGATGACAAGCCCCATGAGGAGTGTGGCGTCTTCGGCATGTATGCGCCCGGCCGTGAAGTGGCGCGGCGCACCTTCTTTGCGCTCTATGCGCTCCAGCACCGCGGCCAGGAGGCCGCCGGCATCGTCACGTCGGACGGCGCAATCGCCCACGTGCACAAGGGCATGGGGCTGGTGTCGCAGGTCTTCAACGAAGACAACTTGCGCTATCTGCAGGGCCACATGGCGATCGGGCACACGCGCTACTCCACCACCGGCGCGCCCAAGCTACGCAACACGCAGCCCTACGTCATCGAGACCCTGGACGGCCCGGTGGCGTTGGGTCATAACGGCAATCTGATCAACGCGCCCCAACTGCGCCGCGAGTTGTTGGAGCGCGGGGTCGGCCTCCAGACATCTACCGACAGCGAGTTGATGCTCCACTTGCTCGCCGTAGCCGGCGCGGGCGACTGGATCACGCGCATCCGCATCATGATGGCGCGCAGCGAGGGCGCGTTTGCCCTGGTCATCCTCACCCGCGATGGCATCTTTGGCGTGCGCGACCCGTGGGGGCTGCGGCCCCTCGTCCTGGGCGAGATTGACGGTGGCTATTGTCTGGCGTCCGAGTCCTGCGCCTTCGCTACCATCGGCGGCCACATGATCCGCGAAATCGAGCCCGGCGAGATCGTGCGGTTGGACGCTGCGGGTTATGAGATCATCCAGGGTGTGCCTCCGCAAAAGCTCGCCTTCTGCACCTTTGAGCAGATCTATTT
>CAYJQA010000798.1:0-2145 GCA_964372065.1 uncultured Litorilinea sp. | reverse complement strand
GAACAATGCCAGCTCCGCGCCGAACTGGCCCAGCAGCACCGACGTGCTGACGTCTGCATCCGCCGCGAGGCTGGTTGCACCCGCCGCGAACGCCAACGAGCGTCGTCCCTGGGGGAACCATGCCGCCGACCGGACCCGGTGCGCATCCAAACGCTGGCGGTACTCGTACGCGCGGCGCAGGGTGTCCTGTGCCAGCGGCAGGGTTAGCGGGGCGCTGAGCGTGATCAGCGGCATACGCTCGCCGACGGCCAGCCGCGACGACAGCCGATAGATCAGCTCGGCGGACGCCAGGGCGCTCACCGTGCTCATCTGGCCGAGGGCCGCGCTGCCGGTCGAAAAATGTACGGTGTGGTCACTTTCGACCGCGTCCGCCATCAGGTCGGGCAGCAGGGCATACGCCGCGATGGGACGCAGCGCGAGGGTTCGCCGCCGCGCGATCAGCGCACCGGCGAACGTTGCCGCGACCGTCACGGCCAATAGCACCCAGGTGATCTCACTGTTGTTCATCATCGTCCGGCCCGATAGCCACGGTGTTTCCTTCGATCATCAAGTGGTGGCGAACCTGTTCCAGGCCCCCCGGTTGTTCCAGCAAACGCGCCAGCGCCGCTACGTCCTCGCGCGGCACAAACAATGCCAGCGTTGGCTGTGCGATCCATAAAAGGTGCGCGCCGAGTGGCGCCAGCGGCGCACCCGCGTCCAGCAGGGCCCCCATGACGCCGTCGAGGCGCAAACGCCGCAGGTCACCGGACCATCGCGCCCAGCGGCGCGCCCAACGTTCGTCCGTCAACGGCGCGTCCACAGGTTCCATGTTGGTCAGTATAGCACAGCGCATTTCTGGGCGGAAATCGTACAGATAGGCTATCCGTTGGGCGGGAACTGCGTGCCACCTGCCACGCCTGTCCTCAGGCACACTCAGCCTTGACACTGCCCGGCCATTGCGCTATGCTGTGAAACGTCACATAAAAAATTTGAAAGCGTTGATCGGGACATGTTCTGGCTCAACAGCCGTCCCAGGGAGAGCGGGTCCCAGACTGCAAGCCCGCTTGATCGGCAGACCAGAGTACCCCCCGAGAGCGCGCCGCTAAATGGCCGTGAACCGGCTCGTAAGCAGCGACGGCTGGCCCCGTTATCGGCCTCACGAGGATGCCGTTGCACCGTGCGTGGCGGCGTCGAATTTGGGTGGAACCGCGTGGACTTGACAGCCCTCGCCCCAGGTTTTGGGGCAGGGCTTTTTTATTGGATTTAGAAATTTTGGATGAAAACCGTTGTAAGATGAGTGTAGTTGTAGAGGTAGGACGTCATGTCAGAGGAATTTGCCGTGTTTGTCAAACGCGTGTGGATCGAAGAGGAGCTGTGTGCCGACTTCGACCCCGATACTAACAGCGCTGATGTTTTGGTCGAGATGGACGACGGGCAGTTGTGGCAGGCGCGTTTCGTCACGCCCGCCTTCCTCCGGCGCGAGCTGGAGATGAGCCTCAGCGTCGCCCGCGACTACAACCGGGCGCTAGCCCCGACGCCGTTTCTGACGATGGAGACGCCGCACATCATTGTCGAGGATCTGCAGCAAGACGCTATCGAGGATGTGGTCGATAACCTGGTGGTACTGGGCATCTTTGAAAGCGCCTTTTCGGTCTGTGCGGCGGATAGCGAGCTGCTGGTGCAGCATATGGAGGTCTGATGCACGAAACTGTCCCTGATACGACAACCGGAGGCACTACCGGGCGGCCTGGGTAGGGACGATCTGCGCTGGTCCCTGCCCGGATGCCGCGCATCCAGGCAGCAGGGATTGGCGCAGATTGCCCCTGCTGGCCGCTTGCCCCACCGTTGCATCGCTCCGGCGATACGTCACAAGCAAGCCGACAACAGGAGGAATCCGCTATGGCTTCCGCGATCAAGGCGCAGCCTGCCGACGAGCAGGCGCGTCGTGAAAAGATCGAGGCTGAATGGGCTAACGTTGGCTGGTGCGTGGGCGCGATACGCCCGCCCAGTTCCCACGGCCCCGCGCGCGCTCCCCGCGCCAATCCCCAGGTGGATCGAGACAACTGGCAGCCGAACCAGCGCTGCTGTTCGTAAGCGCCACCGCACGCACATGGAGAGAGGGGCGGCAGCCCACCAGGGCTGCCCCCTTGTGTTTAGGTTGAATAC
>CAYJQA010000797.1:0-2155 GCA_964372065.1 uncultured Litorilinea sp. | reverse complement strand
CGGACTGAACACCGCGCACCGCTCAGGTCTTGACCAGGTTGACCCAGATCGTGTCCACCTCAAAACCACGCCGGCGATACAGTTCGGCGGCGCGAGCGTGGTGTATCAGGTGCGTGTGGACATCCACCGCGTGATACACGCTATCATACACCCGATGGGACACATTCGCGCTTGACAATTCAGACAGAGCCAGGTCAAGCAAATAGCGGCCCACCCCGCGGCCGCGCAGCGCGGGCGCGACCCAGAAACCGACCAGGCCCGCCGTCCCCGGCTGCGCCAGGGGATACCAGGCGATCTGCCCGTGCAGCAGCCCGTCGCCGTCCACCAGCACCAACCCGGCATAGGGGTCGCCGCGGTTATCGCCCCACAGGCTCAACTCGGCGCGGCCGGCCGGGTCACGGCCCGCGAACGGATGCCGAGCGTCAACGGCCTGCACGCGCAGTCCCAGCCCGGCCAGATCGGGCGCAACCGGGGCCGGTCGCGGCGTCAGGGCCAGCCGCATGGAAACGTCGCCGGGGTCCGTCACCGCATAGCCGCGGTGGGCGAGAAACGCCAGCAACGCGCCGTCCTGGGCGCTCAGGCCAAGTCGTTCACTGCTGCCGAAGAAGGGAGGCCGCGGGCCTTCCACGATGCCATAGCAAGGTCCGGCGTGACTGGCCGCATAGACTGGACAATAGTATAGCCAGTTTTCCGCCGCCGCCAATAGCCGCGCGCCGATGCCCTGCCGCCGGTACGCGGGCGCGACATAGAGCAGCGCCAAGTAGTGGTGCGGCCCCCACTTGGCATAGAGACCCGTTTGCGGCGGGGGCCGGAAGGCATGCACCAGCCCCACCGGCGCGGCGTGGCCCGCGGCGTCCATCGCCCAGGCGAGGATCAGCCCCGCGGGGTCAAATGCAGGCGATTCCAGCACCCGACGCGTAAACGCCGCCGCGGTCAGCGGGGCGAAGTTGCGCCGGTCGGCGAAGGCTTGGTTCCAAAAGGCGACAAGGGCGTCTAGATCGGTGGGGTCAAACGAACGCAGCAGGGTGCGGGCAGGTACGCTCATCCGCCGATGTAGCGCGCAAAAAGCGTCTTAGCCAGGTCCTCATCTTCGGTCCCCTTGATGATCGCCCGGTTGTCGGGGAAGACGGTGAACTCGTAGGCGTCGATGCGGGCGCGCAGCAGATAGTCGTTGCTCGCCACTTGGGTCGCGACGGGAGCCAACTGCTGTGCCAGCCGGGCCAGGTCCAGCCGCGACCCGCCCACCACGGCCACCTGCACCGCGTCGCGACCGCACAGCGCCGCGCTCGTCGTGCCGATCTGCGCGTTGAGGAAGTCGAAGCGGCGCTCGCCGCAGGCGGGACAGTCGGGCCGCCGCGCCGTGATAAAGCGCTCGTAGTCGTGGCTCCACACGTCCATATGGATCACGCCGGGGTTGAGCTGCCCGCGGCCGATGATCAGCTTCATGGCCTCACCCGCGGCCACCGAGGTGATCAGCGCGACCGCCGGACCGATGACGCCCGCCGTGTCACAGGTGGGCGTCGTGCCGGGAGCAGGCAGTTCGCCGATCATGCAGCGCAGACAGCCCGTGGCGGCGCGCTCACCGGGGAGTTTGGGCGCGGCATCGTCGGGGATAAAGGTCGCGGTCATGCCATAGGACGCGATCACGCCCGTATAGACCCAGGGCAGCCCCAGGTGCAGACAGGCGTCGTTAATCAGGAAACGGGTCGTGAAGTTGTCCGTGCCGTCCATCACCAGGTCGGCGTCGGCCAGAAAGCTCAGCACATTGCCGGGGTTGACGTCGGCGACGACGCCTTCCACCGTCACATCGGCGTTGATGCGGTGCAGCTTGCGCGCGGCGGCCTCGGCCTTGGGCAGATTCGCCGCCAGGTCGTCCTCGTCAAAGAGAATCTGGCGCTGGAGATTGTTCAGTTCGATAAAGTCGCGGTCGATGATGCGCACGCGGCCCACCCCGCCGCGCACCAGCAGATTGCTGATGGCCGTGCCGGTCGCGCCGCAGCCCACGATCACGACCGTGGCCGCGGCCAGCCGCGCCTGCCCCTCCGCGCCCAGGGGCGGGAAGATCATCTGGCGCTGATAACGTGAAACTGCGGGCGTCATGTCGGTCATAGGTCTATACTGCTGCCATAATAATCCCGATTACTGTAGGTGCGGT
>CAYJQA010000796.1:0-2173 GCA_964372065.1 uncultured Litorilinea sp. | reverse complement strand
CGCCTATCAGCGCAACGGCAACTTGATCCTGGACACCACTGCCCGCGCCGACAGCATCCCCGGTCTGGAGATCCAAGCCGACGACGTGCGCTGCACGCATGGGGCGACGGTCTCCCAGGTGGAAGACGAATATGTCTTTTACCTCATGGCCCGCGGTCTGACCCGGCCCCAGGCCGAACGCATGATCGTGCAGGGCTTCTTCCAGGCCGTACTGGACCGCGTGCCCGTCGCCAGCGTCGTGACCAAGCTCGAACGTGTCATCGAGCGCAAGATCGGCGGTTAAGCGGGAGAAGGGAAGTCTCACACAAAGACGCCAAGTAGGAGCAGGGTACTACTGTCATTCCTGGAGCCTGCGACGAGGAATCTCTCCGCCGCAGTGCATGGACAGAGCGATTCCTCCCTTACGGTCGGAATGACAATGCGAACCTTTGCGCCCCGGCGACTTTGCGTGAGACTCCCGTTTTTGGCCGCGCCTTGCGACCCAAGTCACAGTGGCGGCCTTTGGTTTGGCGTATCCTCCGGCACGGGAGTATTATTCGGGGATGACGCCGGGCGTTCCGGCATAGGAACGGATTGAATCATGATGCAACCTAGTGCGGAAGCGGTCAGCTTGGATCGGGTCATGGCCCTGCGCCAAGACTTCCCTATCCTCGCCCGCACCATCGGCGACAAGCCGCTCGCCTACCTCGACAACGCGGCCACCAGCCAAAAGCCGGAAAGCGTCCTGCGGGCCATGGACGACTACTACCGGCTCCATAACGCCAACGTCCATCGCGGGGTGCATACCCTCAGCGAAGAAGCGACCGCGGCCTATGAGCAAGCGCGGCTCAAGGTGGCGCGCTTTATCCACGCGCCCAGCGAGAAGCAGATCGTCTTTACGCGCGGCACCACCGAAAGCATCAACCTGGTCGCCAATAGCTGGGGGCGCGCCAATTTGCATCCCGGCGATGAAGTGCTCATCACCGAGATGGAGCATCATAGCAACATCGTTCCCTGGCAGATTCTCGCCGAGCAAGTGGGCTTCACCCTGCGCTATATCCCCCTCACCGACCAGGGGCTGTTGGACCTGTCCGACCTGGACGCGCTCGTCAACGAGCGCACCAAACTGGTCAGCTTTGTCCACGCCAGCAACGTGGTGGGGACGGTCAACCCGGTGGCGACGCTGGTCGCGGCGGCGCGGAGCGTGGGGGCCACGGTGCTGATCGACGCGGCCCAATCTGCGCCCCATATGCCGCTGGACGTGCAGGCGATGGATGCGGATTTTGTCGCCTTCAGCAGCCACAAAATGTGCGGACCCACGGGCATGGGTGTGCTCTATGGCAAGCGCGCGCTGCTGGAAGCCATGCCCCCGTGGCAGGGCGGCGGCGACATGATCCGCGAAGTGAAGATGACCGGCAGCAAGTGGAACGGTCTACCCTACAAGTTTGAGGCCGGCACGCCTTCCATCGCCGAAGCCATCGGCCTGGGCGCGGCGGTGGACTATCTCAGCCAAGTCGGGATGGAGTGGGTCCACGCCCACGAGCACGCGCTGGTAAGCTATGCCTACGACTGCCTCAGCCAAGTCGAAGGGCTGCACATCCTCGGCCCGGGACCGGAAGCCCGCGGCGGGATCATCGCGTTCACCCTGGACGGCATCCACCCTCACGACCTGGCGGCCATTCTCGACCGGGAAGGCGTCGCGATCCGCGCCGGGCATCACTGCGCCCAGCCCATCCACGATCGCTTGGGCATCATGGGCAGCGCGCGCGCCAGCTTCTATCTCTACAACACGCCGGCGGACGTGGACCAATTGACCCAGGCGCTGGAAACCGCGGCGAGCTTCTTTGCGTTCTAGCCTGACCGCCGACGAGGATTGATCGCCGCAGAAAGAATCACCACACCATGAGCACCGACGCACTCTATCGCGAGGCTATTCTCGACCACTATCGCCACCCGCGCGGCAAAGGGCACTTGGATAGTCCCGAAATCCATTTTCACGACACCAATCCCTTTTGTGGCGACGAGATGACCATCGAGTTACAAGTCAAAGACAATGTGGTCGTCGACGCGGCCTTTGACGGGCGCGGCTGCGCCATCAGCCAAGCCACCGCCAGCATGCTCATGGAAGAAGTCATCGGTAAGACAGTGGACGAACTCAAAACCTGGGACCGGGAATTCATCCTCGACCTGCTCG
>CAYJQA010000795.1:0-2181 GCA_964372065.1 uncultured Litorilinea sp. | reverse complement strand
AGTACAAGTCCTGGCATTCCAGGCTCTGGACGGCCTGCATGCCCAGGGCATGGGCATCGTGCAAATAGCCGGCCGAACGCGGGTCGCCCGCCTGGCGCGCCCGGACAATAAAGCGATAAACGTGCAGGTTTTCATGGATCAAATGAGTTTACCTCAAGGGCAAGGTGCCATCAACCCGCCGATTGTATCACAACCCCGTCAGCCTGACTAGACAACTTGTCAGACAGGTTGAGGTAAGGATTCCGGGCGTTGGAGTGAAGAAAAGCACTTAAGGGGGGGATATATGATATTTGTCTTCCAGGCCAACTTTTGGAATATAATAACAGCGGATTGCGGGTGGGTTTCGGCTGTAAGTTCAGGCTGTAAGGTAAGGTGTTGGAGCCGGCCTGCAGTCAGATCACCCATTGGAGGATTAAGCCATGAATCGGAACACCATCGAGCGTATCTTTCGTTTTCTACTGACCATCATATTTATCGGCGGGCTGTCGTTGAGCGCCGCACCGGAACCAGCCCAGGCCAGAACGGTTGGGGGGCAGCGTGCCGCGCCTCTATCTTCACCGGCCGGGCGCCCGCTGGCTGAGTTGCTCGACGAGGAGGGCAGCCTCGACCTTTCCAGTGGCTACCGCGGCAGCATTGACCCCTCTGGCTGGCAGTTGGCCAGCGGGGAGGGCGAGCCGCCGCGCTTCACCCCTCAAGCCGCCGCCGACCACTGGGCGAGCGGCTTTGGCCTGCCGGAGATGATGAATGAGACCGTCTGGACCTTAGCGCTGGACGGCAGCGGCAACCTGTACGCCGGGGGCGAGTTCACCACTGCCGGGGGCGTCCCGGCCAACTACATCGCCCGCTGGGACGGCTCTTCCTGGTCGGCGCTCGGATCTGGAATGGACAGTGCGGTCGTGGCCCTGGCGGTGGACGGCAGCGGCAATCTGTACGCCGGGGGCTACTTCACCAGCGCCGGGGGCAGCCCGGCGAACTACGTCGCCCGCTGGGATGGGATAGCCTGGTTGCCACTTGGCTCCGGGATGAACTACGCGGTCGAGACCCTGGCGCTGGACAGCAGTGGAAACCTGTACGTCGGGGGCCAGTTCTCCACCGCCGGGGGCAGCCCAGCGAACTACATTGCCCGCTGGGACGGCTCGGCCTGGTCGGCGCTCGGCTCCGGGATGGATAGCTATGTCTTTGCCCTGGCGGTGGACGGCAGCGGGGAGCTGTACGCCGGGGGCTGGTTCACCAGCGCCGGGGGCAGCCCGGCGAACTACGTCGCCCGCTGGGATGGCTCGACCTGGTCGGCGCTCGGCTCCGGGATGAATGATTATGTCCGTGCCCTGGCGCTAGATGGCAGCGGCAATCTGTACGTCGGGGGCCAGTTCACCACCGCCGGGGGCGTCCCAGCCAATCGCATCGCCCGCTGGGACGGTTCTTCCTGGTCGGCGCTCGGCTCCGGGATGAACAGTACGGTCTGGTCCCTGGCGGTGGACGGCAGCGGGGACCTGTACGCCGGGGGCTGGTTCACCAGCGCCGGGGGCAGCCCGGCGAGCTACATCGCCCGCTGGGACGGCTCGACCTGGTCGGCGCTCGGCTCCGGGATGAATGGCTGGGTCGGTGACCTGGCGCTGGACGGCAGCGGGGACCTGTACGCCGGGGGCGATTTCACCACCGCCGGGGGCAGCCCGGTGAACTACATCGCCCGCTGGGACGGCTCGACCTGGTCGGCGCTCGGCTCCGGGATGAACAGTACGGTCTGGTCCCTGGCGGTGGACGGCAGCGGCAACCTGTACGCCGGGGGCTGGTTCACCAGCGCCGGGGGCAGCCCAGCGAACTACGTCGCCCGCTGGGACGGCTCGGCCTGGTCGGCGCTCGGCTCTGGGATGGACAACGATGTCTATGCCCTGGCGCTGGATGGCAGCGGCAACCTGTACGCCGGGGGCAATTTCACCACCGCCGGAGGTATCCCGGCGAACTACGTCGCCCGCTGGGATGGCTCGGCCTGGTCGGAGCTTGGCTCCGGGATGGATAGCTGGGTGGGTAACCTGGCGGTGGACAGCAGCGGCAACCTGTACGCCGGGGGCAATTTCACCACTGCCGGGGGCAGCCCGGCCAATCGCATCGCCCGCTGGGACGGCTCAGCCTGGTCGGCGCTCGGCTCCGGGATGAATGGCTGGGTCGGTGACCTGGCGCTGG
>CAYJQA010000794.1:0-2201 GCA_964372065.1 uncultured Litorilinea sp. | reverse complement strand
GCCACGATCACCGCCCACGGCGCCGGGAAGGCAGCGACCAGCAGCCCGCCGATGGCGATCCCAATCCATTTCAAGCCCTGGAGGATTGCTTTACCCACGTCGAACCCGCCATAGCCTTTGCTTGTGCAGATCGAATAAGAGGAAGCCTGCTAGGGGGCCACAGTAATCTGACCCAATTCTACCATGTCATGCGCCACAATGCGCTCTGCCGCGACGACCGGGATGCGCGCCGCCCCCGCGCTCCCCGCGGGATATAGGCCAACCCACGTCGCCAGCGCGCCGGGAGGCAAGGTTTCCGGCAGTTGAATGGCGAATTGGCTCACCACCTGGTCGCCCGCAGCCCAGACGCGCGTCGGAAAACGCGCGCCGCCGGGCGCACGGTCAAACCCCGCCATCCATTGTCCCTCTACGTCCAGCACATGCACAAATGCGGTCAAGTCAACGCCCGGCGCGGCGGTCGCCTTCCAGAGCAGCGTCACCGTCAGCGTGTCGCCCGCCCGCACCGTCGCCGGCTGCTGCAAGCCCGTCAGGTCTAGCCCAGCCGCAAAACTTGCCGCCAGCGGACTAAGGCCATACTCTGCCGGGTCGGGCGGCGTCCACGGGACCAGCACCACCTCGCCCGGCATGGGCGTCACCTCTGCGCCGGCGCTATCGACCGCGGTCATGGGCGTCAGGCCGTCGCCGTCCGGGTGAATCCACCCGGTATAGATGCGCGCCAGCAGCGGCGAGGCCGGGTCAATCCGCCGGCGGACCTGCACCCGGTAGGCGTCGGCGTAGATCGCGCCCGGCGTCCACAACGTGGTCGGGAAGCGCCCCCAGCCGGGATGGGTGGTCACGTTGCCCACCTCGGTCCCGGATTCGTCCAACAACTGGATGAACAACTCATAGTCGCGGGTCAACGGCTGCGCCGCGGTCAGATACAGCGTCACGGGAACCCAGTCGCCCGCGCTGTAGCGGCCCGGCGGCGGGTCAAGCGCCAGCAGCGTGAGTTGCTCCGCATCGCCATAGGTGTAGTTCACCGGCTGCGCGGTCGCGGGGACCGCAGCTAACGGGCGCAGCGGCGCATAGGCCGCAGGAAAGACCACCGCCCCGGCGTAGCCCGTCGCGCCCAGCAGCAGCGCCACGGGCGCGACCCACAGCGCCGCCGCCACCCCGCGCGGCAGCCGGCGCAGCCACACATCCAGCCCCACGACCAGCAGGATCACCGCCGCGCCGATGGCCGGGAAGAACAGCCGCCCCTGGCTGCCCATGGCCCGGTTCATCCAGTAGAGCACCAGGGCAAATGACAGCAGCAGCCACGCCATCAGCAGCCCGCGCACGGCGCGCGTGCCTGCGGCCGGTTGGCGTGACCACAGCGGGAACGCGGCGAACCCCGCCAGCGCGACCACGGTCACGCCGTCCAGCACGGCATAGACCCATTGCGGCAGCAGCAGGCTAAACCAGCCGAACAGCCCCCAAAACGAATAGCGCAGCCCGCGAAACTCCAGTTGGAAATCGCCCCAGTCCAGCGGCTCGGTGCGCTGCCCGTTGATGCTGACCAGATGCTCCAGCCCAAACCAGTCGCCGTAGAGCGTGAAGTTGCGCCAGTACCACCAGCCCGCGATGGCCGCCGCGGGCAGCGCCACCGGCAGCAGCGCGGTCAGCGGCAGGGTCCACTCGCGCCGCCGCGCCATGATCGCCACACCCACGCCCGCGGCCAGCGCCAACAGCCCCAGCCCTTGCAGCTTGCTCAGCGCGGCCAGGCCCAGCAACACAGCCAGCACAGCCCACTCCACCCAGCGGATGGGCCGCGTCTCTGCGCGCACCAGCAGCCGCGCCAGCCAGGCGACCACCGCCGCGCTCGCCGCGATCACCGCCGGGTCGTTGGAGCACGCCGCGCTGATATAGACGAACTGGGGGATCACCGCCAGCAGCAGCGGCGGCAACAGCGCCAGCCGCGACCCCGGCGCAAAGGCCAGCCGCGCCGTATACGCCACGCACAGGAGCGTGCCGACGCCCAGCAGCAGCGAGAACCAGCGCGCCACGTGCAGCGCCAGGTTGCTCCCCACCAACGGCCGCGCCGCCGCGCTGTAGAGCATCCGATTCTTGTTGCCCGGAAAGAGGGGGTCGCCCATGTTGGATCGCGGGTTCGTCACGGCCAGGCTGTCGAAATCGCGCTGGTCGATCCCCGCGGTCAGCCGCCCCACGGCCCAATAGTACAG
>CAYJQA010000793.1:0-2202 GCA_964372065.1 uncultured Litorilinea sp. | reverse complement strand
GGGAGATATGGTCGGACTCGCGCAGGATCGTGTCCAGGTCGGTCATGGTGACGCCCAGCGCATCCGCCTCGGCGGTCGGCGCGGCCTTGTTGTTGCGCGTCGCCAAGACACGCATGCCAAAGCCGCGCGCCCGGCGGGCCATGTGGACCGCGCTCCGGCCAAAGCCCACCAACCCTAATGTGGTGGTGCTGATCCGCCGGTTGCTGCTGACGGCGCGCCTGGCCCGCGCCAAGTCGCCTTCCGCCATGCCATGCTGCGCCTCGGTCAGCTTGCGCGCCAGACTCAGCAGCATCGCCATAGCGTGATCGGCCTGCTCCTCCACGCAGAAATATGGCGTGTTGGCGACCACGATCCCCAGTTCCGTGGCGCGCGCCACATCAATCTTGTCGGTGCCTGTGCCCATGCGCGCAATCGCCCGGCAGCGGGTCATGGCCGCCACGACACGCGTCGGCAGTCGCGTCCCGATCAGCGCGACGATGTCCGCCTCCGCGACGTGCGGAATCAACTCGTCCGGGTCCTCCGCATCCACCACCTTCACCGCAAGGCCGTGTTCGGCAAAGGCATTCAGCTCAAACTCGTTGGTAAAGAAGACCGGCGCGGTCAAGCGCACGATCTTGTACTGCGACAAATCGGCGTTGGTGTGCATGATCAGTTCCGGGTCATCCCTTTGTGGAGCCGGCGGTGATCCCGCTGACAAAGCGATCCGTGAAGAACAAATAGAGAATGGCGACGGGCAGCGACGACAGCGTCGCGCCGGCCATCAGCGGCCCCCACGTGAAATAGTCTCCGCCCGAAAACGCGCCGATCACACCATTGGTCAACATGCGGTTCTGTTCGCCGCTCACGAACACGATCGAGTAGAGCAGTTCATTCCAGGACAGCGTGAACGAGAAGATAGCCGCGGTGATGATGCCGGGCAGCGACATGGGCAGCGTGATCCGCACGATCGCGCCGAGCCGGCTGGCCCCGTCCACCATGGCGCACTCTTCCGGCTCGTGCGGGACATTGGTGAAGTAGCCACTTAGGAGCCAGGCGCAGAAGGGGATCAGGATCGTCGGGTAGGTCAGCATCAGCGCCGGGAGCCCGCCCAACAGACCCCAGTCTTTGAGAATCTGCGCCAGGGGCACGAACATCAGTGTCTTGGGCGCGAGATAAGTGATGAAGACCATCGTTCCGGCCAGACCCGCGCCGCGGAAACGCAGCCGTGCGATGGCGAACCCGGCCATGACCGAGATCACCACCGAGATGATCGTTGCAATCGTCGAGACCACCAGCGTATTGCGGAACCACACGAAGAAGTTCGGCGTGCTGAACAGCGTGATGTAGTTGTTGAGGTTGGGGTGTTTGGGTATCAGGAAGTTGCCGCTGAAGTCGTAGATATCGACCTCATACTTGAGCGACGTAATGAGGCCCCAATAGAACGGGAAGAGCAAGGCGGCCAACACCACGCCCAACAATAGATAGTATGCGATTTCGCCGCGGGCTTTGCGGGCGACTCGAGATGCCTTCATAGCGGTTCGTCCTGTTTTGTGGCGCGCAGTTGCCGTCTAATTCACCTGCTGGCGGCGGACGCTGATCAACGAGATGATGACCAGCACCGCCAAGATCGGAAACATGGTCATCGTCACGGCAGCGCCCAGCCCGATCCGGCCCGACGACAGCGTCAGCGTATAGGCCGTCAGGGCAAAGAGCGTCGTGGCGTCGTTTGGCCCGCCGCGCGTGAGCAAGTAGGGTAGGTCAAAGTCGCTCAACGTGCCGATGGTCGAAATCAGCATGACGATGATCACCACCGGCAGCACCATGGGGAATGTGATGCGCCAAAACGATACCCACCGGGACGCGCCGTCGATTTTGCTCGCCTCGATGATCTCGTGCGACACGGACTGGATCGCCGCCAGGAAGGTGATGCCGAAGAACGGCACGCCGCGCCAGATGTTCACAAAGATCAGCGAGGCCATCGCCCACGTCTCATCGCGCAGAAATGGAATTGGCTCGGCCAGCAGGCCAAGCCGCACGACCAATAGCTCGTTGACGATGCTGAAGGTGGGGTGAAAGATCCACGACCAGATCATGGTACTGAACACGGTCGGCATGATCCACGGCAGGAGCAGCATCGCCTTCACCACGCGCTGCGCGACGAACGGGCGATTGAGCATGACGGCCAGCCCCAGCCCGCCGAAGAACTTCAGGACGAGCGCAAAC
>CAYJQA010000792.1:0-2204 GCA_964372065.1 uncultured Litorilinea sp. | reverse complement strand
GTTCATCATGCGCACCTGGGAGGACGAGCTGCACCTCAACGTCGGCAGCGGCGAGGACCTCACGATCCGCGAGCTGGCGAGATGGTCCGCGACGTCGTCCACCCCGGCGTGCGCCCCGTCTTCGACGCCACCAAGCCCGTCGCCACGGTGTGTCACGGTGCACAGGTACTGTCTGCCGCAGGCGTCGTCAAGGGCCGCACCGTCTCCGCCTATCCCGCGGTGGGGCCTGAGGTCCAAATCGCGGGCGGTAACTATGCGAACATTGCCGTCACCGCCGCCGTCACCGACGGCAATTTGGTCACCGCGCCCGCCTGGCCCGCCCATCCGGCGTGGCTGGCGCAGTTCCTCAAGGTGCTGGGAACCACCATCAGCGGCTGACGCGCAATGGGACGTTGACACCTGAGTGGGCAACCAGAAAGGGGGCATCATCGTGGTGGATGACGCCCCCTTTTTCTTTCCCCTTACGCCCGTCTAGGCAAAACCGTACTCCAACATCACTTCGGTGGGGACGGCGTTACGCGCGACATAGCCGCCTTCGCCGTGCAGCCCGGCCAGGTCGCCGGTCCCGGAGCCGGCCACGATGTGCCAGCTTCCCGACGCCGCGCCGTCCGTAAAGACACCCGTATCCTGGACCACAAAACTCCCCGCGCGGCCGGCCAGCGTACCGGTGATACGGTGCAGCCCCACATAGGTGGCGGAGCTGTCAGGGCGGTACATCATCAGGTATTCGACCGTGCCTTCGCCTACGATGTCGCCGCTGTAGACCTGGACGACGCTGGCGCGGGTCAGCTTGGGCCGGCCCTCGCCCTCGTCATAGGCTTGTTCTTGCCAGGATTTCACGTCGGACTTGGCCGTGGCGTGTTGGAACATGGGATGATTCCTCTCTCATTACTCGCGCACGATGCGCGTGCCGGTTTCGCCGCGTAGACCGCGGTCCAGGTTTTCCGGGTTGGTGATTAACGCATAGGCGTGCGGGTTACGGCTTTGGCTAAGGAAGCCGATGCACGCCTCGATCTTGGGCTTCATGCTGCCCGGCGCAAAGTGCCCCGCGTCCAAATAGCGTTGCGCCTCGGCTACGGTCATGCGGTCCAGGTTCACCTGCTCCGGCTTGCCGAAGTGGATCGCCACACGCTCGACGCCCGTGCTGATCAGGAACAGGTCGGCGTCCAGTCGCTGCGCCAGGAGTCCGCTGGCAAGGTCCTTATCGATCACGGCCGCGACCCCGCGCAGCTCGCCCTTGGCATTGCGCGTGACGGGGATACCGCCGCCACCCACCGCGATCACGATCCAACCGCGGTCCACGGCCTCGGCAATCGCCTGCACTTCGATGATCTCCACCGGCTGGGGCGACGCGATCACACGCCGCCAGCCGCGGCCCGCATCCTCGACCACGCGCCACCCTTCGCGCTCGAAATGGCGCGCCGCGGCCTCGTCCAAGAAACCGCCGATGGGCTTGGTCGGGTTCTGAAAGGCGGGGTCGTCGCTCTCGACGCGCACCTGGGTGATGATGGTGACGCAATGCTGCGGCAGACGGCGCTGATAGAACTCGTTGCTGAGCGTCTGCTGGAGCATGTAGCCGATAGACCCCTGGGTGTCCGCGCCGATCAGGTCGATGGGCGTGGTATGCACCTCAGGTATGGCGAGTTCGTTGCGGCGCAAGATGAAGCCCACCTGCGGCCCGTTGCCGTGGGTGATGACCGCCCGCCAGCCGTTCTGGATCATGCCCGCGATGTGCGCGGCCGTCTCCCGCACGGCGTCCCACTGGTGGCTGACCGCCTGGTGCTGCTTGTCTTTGATCAGCGAATTGCCGCCGATGGCAATTACAGCCAGCGGATGCGGGAGCCCCCTGGGCGCGTCCGCGCCGGTGTCCACGGCGACCTAGCCCAACCGCGCGGACAGCAGCGCGGGCAGCAACGCATAGAACTCGGTGGCCTTAACCACGTCGTCCAGGATCACGCTGTCGTTGACGGTGTGGGCAGTCTCTTCTTCGCCGGGGCCGAAGCCGATAGACGGGATGCCCGCTTTGCCCGCCCAGTAAATGCCGTTGGTGCTGAAGTTCCACTTGCCCGCGGGATGCTCCGGCAGGCCGATGGCCTTGGCCGCGGCCAGCCCCGCCTGCACCAGCGGGTGCGCCGGGTCCAGCGCCCAGGCCGGGAAATACTTGTCCACCGGAAAGACAAAGCCGGTGTAGCTCGGCTCGTCAT
>CAYJQA010000791.1:652-2208 GCA_964372065.1 uncultured Litorilinea sp. | reverse complement strand
AGAGGTCCCACATCAGATGGTAGGTGACCATCATGAGGATGGCGACCCCGCGGAGGGCGTCAATCTCCCAGTAGCGGGAAGCGGTGGACCCTTCGGCACGGCGGGCGGTTGTCACGGTGGTTTGCCTCACGTGGCGGCGGACGGGACGAGCGCCCACGGTTGGGCGGTCCTTGCCTAGTCTATCCCAAGCGCCGGGTGGGATGAAAGTGGGGGAGCGCCCTTCACGCGGAATGACTTTCATAGCAGCAGCAAAGGGGAAAGGTCATGTCGCAGAGACTTCCTGAGGCGTTGGATGTAGTGGATGTGACGATTGTGCATTGGCTGGCGCGGTTGAGCGTGCCCATCTTGCGCATCGGGTTGGGGATCGTGTTCTTGTGGTTTGGCGTCCTCAAGTTCTTCCCCGGCTCTAGCCCGGCGGAGGGCCTGGTCATGCAGACGCTCGCCGTGATGACCTTTGGTCTGATCCCGGCGCGGGTGAGTCTGTTCCTGGTGGCGGCGCTGGAGACGGTGATCGGGGTGGGCTTTCTGAGCGGTCGCTATATGCGTGTGACGCTCCTGCTGCTGGCCTTCCAGATGGTGGGGACGTTGACGCCGCTGGCGCTCTTCCCGGCGCAAGCCTTTAGCGCGCCGTTTGCGCCCACGTTGGAAGGGCAGTACATCATCAAGAACGTGGTGCTGATCGGCGCGGCCATGGTGATCGGCGCGACGGTGCGCGGCGGGCATTTGGTCGCAGAGGCGAGTGAGGACCGCGCCGAGCGGCGCGGCGGTGGCTTGGTCGCGCAGCCGCACTAACGTGGCGCGGCCGTGGTTGGCCGTTTTCAACTTCAACATTAGACAGGAATCAAGGGCGATGGCGAAACAGACCGTGGCAAAGCGAGCCGGGGCGAAACAACAGGCAGCGGCTCCTACGCCGACCGAGCAGCGATCGCGCAGGGAACAACTGCGCGAGACGGCCGCGGCCAAGCGACGACAACAGAATGTGATGGTGGGCATTGGCGTCGCCGTGGTGATCGTCCTTGTGATTGGGGCCGTGTGGCTGAATATGCGGGCCAATGCGCCGGTGGCGGGCGAACAGAGCTTTGCCAGCCAGGGCAACGTCCACATTGCCTTCGGCAGCAAGTCGCCTGTGGCGTACAACAGCACGCCGCCCACGTCCGGGCCGCACTATGAGAACCTGGCCGGCTGGGGGGCGCACGCCGAACCGGTGCAGTACGAGCACCTGGTCCACAACCTGGAGGATGGCGGCGTGGTCGCCTACTACCAGTGCCCGGAGGGGTGTCCTGAAGTGGCGGGCGAACTCGAGGCGCTGTTGGCCCCGTACTGGGATGCGGGCCGGCATGTGGCGCTGGTCCCCAACGACCCGACGTGGACGGTGGGAGGCAGCCTGCCGCTGCACGGCGACATGGGCGCGACTATCGCGCTGACGGCCTGGCAGAAGCTGTTGACCCTGGACGCCGTAGATGCGGACGTGATCCGCTCGTTCGTGGATCGGTATGAAGGGATCGACCATCACCGCTAGCCAAGCGGTAGGATGCGGGGCAGGCCAGCGCGTGGTT
>CAYJQA010000791.1:0-642 GCA_964372065.1 uncultured Litorilinea sp. | reverse complement strand
TCGTCATGCCGACGAGTCTGCGAGGAGGAATTTCTCTGCCGCGGCGACCGTTCCAGAGAGATTCCTCACTACGTTCGGAATGACAGCCCGGCAATCGTAGCGGCGGTTTCCTAACCGCCGGAGCGGGCTGTAGCCCCAGATGGGCGGTTGGAAAACCGCCCCTACGATTACCGCGATGATTTTTTAATCGTCATAGAAACCGCACCTACATAGAGGTCCCAAAAGGGCGGCGTCTACGCGGACGCCGCCCTTTTGGATTGGCGGGTATCTTGCCCGGTCGCATGTGCGTATCATCCACGACAGCAGTTCCCCGGGAACCTTCCCCAATGCCGGTTCGTCGCATGACTATAGAGGGGCCACAGGCCGGTGGGTGTGCGGTCCAGTCGTACCTATTTGCGCCCAGGCACGTCTTGAGAAGTGACGAGCGACCATGTGATCGTCTCGTCGGCCCGCCTGGTGGGTCTGGCGAGCCTATGGCGCGGATGGGCGCACCGCGCAATCCTGCGCCTGCAACGACAGACTATGCAAATCACGGCCATCGCGCTGACGCTCCATGTGGTTCTCATCGTGCTCACCAGCCGGCCAAGCCAAATCATCTGGATGGTAGCAGACCTCCGTCCGAGGCTGCTGACCCAATGGAAT
>CAYJQA010000790.1:0-2209 GCA_964372065.1 uncultured Litorilinea sp. | reverse complement strand
CTGTTTGTGCTGCGCGCCGCGCGGCTGTAAAGGCCATGGGGGCGGGGGAGGGGAAACATTGGCGCGTGGCGGCGGGGCTTTTCGGAAGCGGGGCGCGCGTCACGAGAGCGAGCGAACTGCACCCGCGTCATGCAAGCTAACAGGTTCAAGGCATGCGTTCATCGTATTGAAGACGCGCCGCATCGAGGCTAACATAACCTGCGTCGATCTGGGTGACGAATTCCGCAAGGCCATCTTTGAATCCGACATCGTCACCTTTGACATGGGCTGCCACGGCGCTATCAACCGCGTCGAGGGCAAGTCCGAAATTGTCGAGGGCTTGGACAAAAAGGGAGTGAAACTGCTGCCAGTCTGGCGGCGGCGTTGTGGTTCGCGCCCAGATGGCGTGCTCGCGCAGGGTTGTGGATTGCTCCATCCACATCCGGCGCCATCCGACGTCCTCCACTGCGCGGGGATCGTCGGCCGCTCGCGATACATCGCGACGCACGTAGTTCAGCGTGTAGCTGACTGACCCTACGACATCAACTATCTTCTTTCGATAGGCGCTTTCATCGAGCGGGGTGCTGGTTGGTGCAACAGCGGCGACTGTGGATGTGACTGGCTGCGGCGCGCGAGGAGCACAGCTCGTCACGCCCAATGCGAGTGTGGCTATGACGAGGGCAGACCAGAGCGTGTACTTTTGCATGTGAGGCTCCTGGGGATACGGAGGTCGGGAGATGGGGCGCTGCAATTCCACTTTGGTCGCTGTGGCTGTTTCTAGGGGATGCCTGGCGAGGTTGTGGCGGTGTGGATGTCCCGTGTTCACCACAGCGGACCGACAGAGCGACTTGGTAGTCCACATTGGATACAGATATGCCGGCGTCAGCGATGTGGTGTCAGTGGTGGGCGGACCTACCCCTCCAGCCCCAGCGCCGGCTGGTGGCCCTGCGCGTCTTCGCGCTGGGCGCGCTGGAACCGAGCAGGCAAAGGCATAAGGCGAAATGGGGTCGATTCGCGCGGGTCGCCCCTCTGGCTATGGGGAGCGCGCGCGGTGCGGAAGAGGAGAGGCTTCGGATGGGAAGCCTCGCTGCGATTGCTGAGGAGGTAGACATGCGTCGGGCCGTAAACATGACTAACGTGGAGCGAGGCATAGGGGCGACCCCCGTGGTCACCGAACGCGATCGTCCACCGGGATTGCTCCTACGGGTGGGCAGTCGGGTGGAGTTCGATGGCGGCATCACACACCAAGGGGCGCTCGCCCGACGGATTTGGCAGAATGGCAGCACTTCGGTATTGGGCGCCGTTGACCTCAATGCTAAAACCAACCATGATTCCGAAGGATTTGGTGTTGTCAACGATGCGGCGAATGCCCGGTTGCCATTGCACTGAAAGTTCCTCCGGCGTCGCATCGAAGGCGTCAAAATCTATCTCATTTCGGATGAGGGAGCGGACGCGCTCCATTGAAGGCGCGGCGATGAAGATGTACCCCAGTTCGCGAAACAAGGTTAAGTACGCGATCCGGACAAGACACCGCTTGGCTAGGTCAGGGCGGAATCGGAATTCATGATGAAGTTCAATTGTGGTCTGGCTGCCATCTGTTAACGTGGAGAAATACGCGTCAAGTTCCGTCAGGAAATCTGGATGTTGGTTGCCTTCCCTGACCGTCATGGATATGATTCCGTCGGCGCTGAGGTGGAGCGCCGCCCGAAATTCATGTTGAACACCGGAAACGCGCCCTTTGACGACCTGGGGAATGCGGCCAGTCTTGAACTGCCAGAAGGTCAGAAACTCAAGTAGCGAAGCATCGAGCGGGGACAGCACATTATTGTTGCAGTCGCCGCACAGCAGAACGACGCCACCGTCGCGACCGCCAAGGCACTTTGGGGGTATGTGCTCAAGCTGGATACCTTGCTGCTCGTCCACCAAATCTTCAGAGAGCGGCCTTAAGCACACCGGACAAAGGATGTGTCGGGCAGGATCGAGACCGGCGTCACGCAAGCCCAGCCCGCCAAGCTGGACGATTTCGTCGGAGTACTTTCGAAACAGTCTATGCCGTTTGCTCGTGCCGTTTGCGGTCGCTGTTTCGATATTCATGTTGCTCGTTACTCCAGCCCCAGCCCCGGCTGATGTCCCTGGGCGTCTTCGCGCTGGGCGCGCTTGAAGGTAACGTTGCCGCGCGGCATCTTCACCTGCGCACCGGCCAGCAGTTGCGCAATCGTGTAGATCTGGA
>CAYJQA010000789.1:1071-2210 GCA_964372065.1 uncultured Litorilinea sp. | reverse complement strand
GCTTGGGTCATCTGGTACACCCATCGCCTAGCAAGCACTATAGAGCGCGCCGCGGGCGGCGTCAACGGGGGGAGGCTGGCAGAATCCTTACACTTCGGGAAGGGCGCGCCGGGGCGGGCGCGCGGCGAACACGCGGAGAACGGCGGCCGTCGCTGTGGGCAACGCGCCGTCGTCGCATGATAGGCGATTGGGTTGTCAGTCGCCCGCGCGGCCTTCCCGCTAGGGTATGCCGCTTGCCTGGCCGCCGCCAAACAACTGCTGCAACAAGGGGGCGATGCCGGGCGTGAACTGGTCGAGGATGACGATGACGACAAAGGCGACCAGCGCTGTGATCAAGACATATTCGACTAGGTCTTGGCCGAGCTCGGGGGCGCTAGACAACAAAGCATTACGGACAAACGGTGGCAACGACATGACAACTCGCTTTTGTGGTGCCAGAATCGCGGCCCCGTCCCTGGGGAGTCGATGCGATTCCGGCTCATCCCACTGTAATCCGGATAGGCGACGGGTACAAGTGTTTTTACTGGCAAAAAACTGTCAATTCGCCGGTCGTCATTGCGCCGTGTCCCGCTACGTCATTTGTCCGGTGGGGGGCGGGATCGGCTGGGCTATAGTGGGGGCATCTGCTTGTTACCGGTCGTGATGCGAAGGAAACTTGCATGGAGCCCAACCTAGTTAGCCTGACTGCCGCCCTCATCGTCGTGACCCTATGGCATGAAATGGGGCATTGGCTCGCCGCCCGCGTCGTGCGGATGCCGGTGCGGTGCGTCTATGTGGGCATGGGGCCGGTGCTGTGGCGGCGCTCCTTGCGCCATGACACGGACCTGGTGCTGCGGGCGCTGCCGCTGGGCATGTCCATCGCGGTGCCAGGACGGCGCGCCGCCGACGGCACCCTGCGCCGCCCCCTGGAGCACGACTTGCTGGTGGCCGCCGGCGGCCCCGTGGCGAGTCTTGTGCTCGCCGGCCTGCTGGTGACGGCGGCGTGGTGGCTGCCGCTGCCCGCCATGTGGCGACCGGCCGTGGGCGGGATCGGGCTGCTCTCCGCGCTGGTAGCCCTGCTCAATTTGCTGCCGGTGCCGGGGCTGGATGGCGGTCATCTTCTGATGTTGGGCGCGGCCCGGTTGGGCTGGTCCTTGACC
>CAYJQA010000789.1:0-1061 GCA_964372065.1 uncultured Litorilinea sp. | reverse complement strand
CAAGAAGCATGGCTCCACCGGTGGGGCGTGAATTTAGTGGCTTATGCCTGTCTAGCACCGCTGTGTCTGGTGGTGTGGCGACATCTCATCGCCGTCGCCTAGATAGGTTTGCGCTTTCGTCTTGACGACTTACATCGAACCAAGACAACGCACTAGACGAAGCAAGACCGGCCTCGCAAGGGGCCGGTCTTCGTTTATTGGGCCGCTTACGCCACGGATGCGCCGGCGAGTTCCTCCAGCACCGTAACCAGCGCCGTATGATCCACGTCGGCCTGGCCGCGCGCCATGAGCGTGCCGTAAAGCTGCTGCACCAGCGCCGTCGCGGGCAGCGGCGCGCCATAGACGCGCCCGGCCTCCAAGGCGACGTTGAGGTCTTTATACTGGAGCCGGGTGCGAAAACCGGGCGTGAAGTTGCGCGTCAGGATGCGCTCGCCGTGCCCCTCCAGCACACGGCTGTAGGCATAGCCGCCCAAGAGCGCCGCGCGCACCTGGGCCGGGTCCACGCCCGCTTTGGCCGCCAGCACCAACGCCTCGGCCACCGCTTCGATGGTCACGGCGATGACCACCTGGTTGCAGGCTTTGGCGACCTGCCCCGCGCCGGAAGCGCCGATGTGCAGGATGGTCTTGCCCAGGGCGGCGAGCACCGGGCGCACCTGCTCCAGCGCGGCCGGGTCGCCGCCCACCATGATGGAGAGGGTCGCCTGTACCGCGCCCACCTGTCCACCGGAGACGGGCGCGTCGAGTAGGGTCGCGCCCTGGTCCGCGGCGGCGGCGGCCAGCGTGCGCGCCGTGACGGGCGAGATGCTGCTCATGTCCACGATGATCTGCCCCGGCCGTGTCCCGGCCAGCACGCCGCTGGGGCCGGTCATGGCCGCGGTGACGTCGGGCGAATCGGGCAGACAGAGCAACACCACATCCACCGCGGCGGCCAGCGCGGCCGGCGTCGCCGCGGCCGCGGCCCCGGCCGCGACCAGTTCGTCCACGGGCGCGGGCAACAGGTCGTACACCGTGAGGGGGAAACCGGCGCGGAGAACGTTGAGGGCCATGGGCCGTCCCATGAT
>CAYJQA010000788.1:0-2212 GCA_964372065.1 uncultured Litorilinea sp. | reverse complement strand
TCCGGGTCAAGGAAGAAGTGAACGTCTACCCGATGGTCCCGCCGGGCGCCGCGGTGGACGAGTCGATCCGCCGCCCCAAGCCCGCGGTGGTGCAGGGGTTTAGCGGCATCGAACCGAGTTGGTAGACGGTCCGGACCCCGCACAGGAACACAGGGCACATGAACACAATTGGTAGAACACATTTACCGCAGCCGACAGGGGCAGGGAGCACCGATGAAACATACACTCGTCGCCTGGATGCGTGATAAACCCGGCGTGTTAAACCGGGTGGCCGGCATGATGCGACGGCGCAACTTTAATATCGACAGCTTGCAGGTGGGCCACAGCGAGACGCCCGGCATCAGCCGCATGACCTTTGTGGTGGATGGCGACGAGCGCATGGTGGACCAGGTGATCAAGCAGCTACGGAAGGTCGTGGACATTACCCAAGTGGAGGATATCAGCGACCGGCCCGCGGTGGCGCGCGAACTGGCGCTGGTGCGTGTCCATACCAACGCCGACACCCGTTCCGAGATCATGCAACTGGTCGCCATCTATCGCGGCGAGATCGTGGATGTGGCGATGGAGAGCATGGTCGTGCAGATCGTGGGGACGGAAGACCGCGTCGATGGGCTGCTCGATCTGCTGGACAACTTCGGCATCGTGGAGATGGTGCGTACCGGGCGGGTGGCGATGGTGCGCGGCGCGCTGGAGCATCGCTCGCGGCGGGCGACCGCGGTCTGGCGGGCGCGCGCCAACGGCGCCGAGGTTGAGCGCGAAAAGCGGCTGGCGACCGGCGGCGTGTAGGCGAGCAGAAAGGTCTCACGCAAAGGACGCAAAGAAGAGGCTGGGACTGTCACCCTGAGTGATAACGAAGGGTTCCCCCTCTGCGGATGTGCGCCGGAAGGGGATGCTTCGGGCCTGATGGCCTCAGCATGACAGGCGTGCGTCACGCTGCGCTCGGTCCTTTCCGGCTTATCTTGGCGCTCTTGGCGTCTCTGCGTGAGAAATTCTTCGCCGCCGGGGAGATTCGGCATTTGACCGTTTTTGCGTGACAATAAGGGGACCTAGCCGGGGCAACCGGCGCATCCCACAGGAGGGGTTGTCGCGTGTGGCGACCCTGGACCATCACCGGATTTCGACTTACCAAAGAGGAACGACAAGGACTCCAGCAATCATGGCAAAAATCTATTACGAGAATCAAGCCGACCTCAACCGGCTCAAGGGCAAGAAGATCGCGATCATCGGCTACGGCAGCCAGGGTCACGCTCATGCGCTCAACCTGCAGGACAGCGGCGCGGACGTGCGCGTCGGCCTGTATAAGGGCAGTAAGAGCTGGCCCAAGGCCGAGGCTGACGGGCTGCGGGTGATGACCACCGCCGAGGCCGCCAAAGAGGCCGACATGATCATGTTGGTCCTGCCCGACCCGGTGCAGGCCAAGGTCTATGCCGAGGAGATTGCGCCCAACCTCAAGCCCGGCGCGACGCTCATGTTTGCCCACGGCTTCAACATCCGCTTTGGCTTCATCCAGCCACCCGCCGACATCGACGTGACGATGGTCGCGCCCAAGGCTCCCGGTCATCGCGTGCGCGAGGTCTTTAAGGAAGGCTCCGGCGTACCGTCGCTGGTCGCCGTCCATCAAGACGCGTCGGGCCAAGCGTTGCAAAACGCGCTGGCCTATGCCAAGGGCATCGGCAGCACCCGCGCCGGTGTGCTGGAGACGACCTTCTCCGAAGAGACCGAGACCGACCTCTTTGGCGAGCAGGTGGTGCTGTGCGGCGGCGTGAGCGAACTGGTCAAGGCCGGTTTCCAGACGCTGGTAGACGCCGGGTATCAGCCGGAGATCGCCTACTTCGAGTGTCTGCATGAGCTGAAGCTGATCGTGGACCTCATGTACCAGGGCGGTCTCAGCTATATGCGCTACAGCATCTCCGACACGGCGGAATGGGGCGACTATAAGAGCGGCCCGCGCATTGTCACCGACGAGGTGAAGCAGGCCATGAAGCAGGTCTTGGCCGAGATCCAGTCGGGCGCGTTCGCCGAGGAATGGATGGACGAGTACCACAACGGCGGCAAGACCTTCTATGCCACGCGCAAGGCCGAGCAGTCGCAGCAGATCGAGCAGGTCGGCAAGGGTCTCCGCAAGATGATGACCTTCTTGAACGCTAAGGAAGTCAGCTAATAGACAAACGAAGTAAAGTTGGTAGAATTGCTGTCTATGACAAGACAGCGA
>CAYJQA010000787.1:0-2218 GCA_964372065.1 uncultured Litorilinea sp. | reverse complement strand
CCCCTTCCCTTTGCGCTTCAAACCCTATCCGTGACCAAAGTGATATGTGGCTAGTACTATAAGAGCAAATTGCGTGGCCTTGGATATGTGGACATTAGAGATGAGAACGTCATCAGTGATCCCGAACCGTTGGTTCGCAGTACAGAGCGAAAGGCACCTCTGTATCGCCTATTGTTCGCCAGTAAGAACAGGCTTGGAAGCAGATTCTGGTCTGAAGTGACACGTAAGGATAGTTCGGGCCAACAACGATTTCCTTTTTGACCATTTACATACTAGAACGTGCGTGCTACAATGGTCAATAGAGGACACCGGGCGCGAGAGAAAAGACTATTACGGATGGCAACCAAATCGCACATCGAATGGACTCAGTACACCTGGAATCCCCTGACAGGTTGTAACAAGATCAGCCCCGGCTGCAAGAACTGCTATGCAGATCGCATGGCAAAACGCTTGCAGGCGATGGGTGTGCCGAAGTATCGCAACGGTTTCGGCCTGACACTACATGAGAGTGCGCTTAACGAACCTCTGACGTGGCGAACACCAAGAATCGTGTTTGTTAACTCCATGAGTGATTTGTTTCATGAGCATGTGCCGACCGAATTCATCGTGCGTGTACTCGACGTGATCCGGCAAGTGCCGCAACATAAGTTCCAGATCCTGACAAAGAGATCATGGCGACTTATGGAACTTAACGATACTCTAGACTGGCCTTCCAACGCTTGGATCGGCGTCAGTGTCGAGAACAAAGACTATGTGCACCGAATAGACCATCTGCGAGTTATTTCTTCTGCAGTCAGATTCTTGTCCCTTGAACCATTATTGGGACCACTCAGAAGGCTCAATCTTGACTCAATAGATTGGGTAATCGTTGGTGGTGAGTCAGGCCCAAATTGCCGACCCGTCGAAGAAGAATGGGTAAGAGATATTCGCGATCAATGCGTCGCCTCTGGTGTTCCATTCTTTTTCAAGCAATGGGGAGGCGTTCATCGCAGCAGGAACGGGCGAATGCTGGACGGATATGTTTGGGATGAAATGCCCGCAAGTCATTTAGTGGAACTTCAGTAAGTTCGGTTGTATCCACGCTTTTCAGGTGATAGTGTATCGCGGAGTCTCGGCGTCTTTGACAGCCGTATAGCAACACTAACCATAGCGCCTCGCCAAGCTGCTGACACCGGCAAATATGGCGGGGCGTTGGGCTTCCTAGCGGTTGCGCAGAATGATAGGTGAGCGCGCGCATGGAGTGTTATAGCCCGTCGCGCAATTACTGACGAATCAGCCAAAGACGGCTATAATCTCCCTACGCACTTGTTTAGAGGGAGATTCGCCATGCACCGCACACAGCACGACATCGCCCAAGCCATCCGCACGCTCGCCGAGCAGCGCATTTTGATCCTGGACGGCGCGATGGGGACCATGATCCAGCGCCATCACCTGTCCGAGGCCGGCTATCGCGGGGCGCGCTTCGCCGACTATGCGCGGCCGCTGCAGGGCAACAACGAACTGCTCAGCCTGACGCAGCCGGAGATCGTCGCTGGCATCCATCGCGCCTATCTGGAAGCCGGCGCGGACATCATCTCGACCAATACCTTTAACGCCAACGGCGTGTCGCAGACCGATTACGGCATGCAGGACCTGGTCTACGAGATGAATGTGGCCGCGGCGCGCCTCGCCCGGGCCGCGGCGGACGCGTTCAGCGCGGCCACGCCCGCCAAGCCGCGCTTTGTGGCCGGGTCGCTGGGGCCGACCAACAAGTCGGCGTCGCTCTCGCCCGACGTCAACGACCCCGGCGCACGTTCCATCACCTTTGACGAGCTAAAGGCCGTCTACAAAGAGCAGGCGCGCGGGCTGCTGGACGGCGGCGTGGACATCCTGCTGGTGGAGACCATCTTTGATACGCTCAACGGCAAGGCCGCCATCGCGGGTATCGAGGAACTGTTCGAGGAGCGCGGGACCGCAGTCCCGTTGATGATCTCCGGCAGCATCGTGGACGCCAGCGGGCGTAACCTCTCCGGGCAGACCGCCGAGGCGTTTTGGTTCTCGGTGGAGCACGCGCGGCCCTTTAGCGTCGGCCTCAACTGCTCGCTGGGCGCGGCCGAGATGCGTCCCTTCCTGGAGGCCATGACCAAGGTGGCGGAGACGCGCGGCTCCTGCTATACCAACGCCGGGCGGCCCCACGCGTTCGGCGGCGATGACCACACGCCGGCCGAAATAGCGGCGC
>CAYJQA010000786.1:0-2222 GCA_964372065.1 uncultured Litorilinea sp. | reverse complement strand
ACGCCGCCAAGCGCACGCTGGCCGGGCTGCTGCGGCAGCGGCATCCGGGGCTGGAGGTGGTGGTGCCGTAGCAGAGGGCGCTGGATGACCGCAGGCGCAAGATCACGGGGGTCCCACACCCGTTGCTGGCGGGTACGAAGCCGCTGGGGCACGCTATTGTCGAGTCAAGCAGGCTGCTCTGAAGTCGTGAGGTCTTATGCGCTACGCGGTCGTCATTGAACGAGCCGAGAGAAACTACTCGGCTTATGTTCCCGACCTCCCTGGATGTGTTGCCACGGGCGCCACTGTCGCCGTGGTCGAAGACGAGATCCGAGGAGCCATTGCATTTCATGTCGAAGGCTTGCGCGAAGATGGATTGCCCATCCCGGCGCCTTCGAGTCAGGTCGAGTACATCGACGTTGCAGCGTAGCGTTTGGGTTGGCGTGCCGGTCCGGAACGGCTTGTCATGCGACACCGGACGGCCCGCCGGCGGCAGCCAGCTGCCGGTCATACAGGCCCTGATACGCCGCCACCATCGCCTGCAGGCTGAAGCGGCGTTCCACCTCGGCATGGCCGGCCTGGCCCATGCTTGCCGCACGTGCGGGGTCGGTGGCCATGCGCACCAGCGCCTGGGCCAACGCCTCCACGTCATCGGTGGGCACGACTTCACCTGTGCGGCCATGGTCCACCAGCTCGGCATTGCCGCCGACCCGGGTGGCGACGACGGGCAGGCCGGTGGCCATCGCTTCCAGGATGGTGTTGGAGATGCCCTCGGCCAGCGACGGCAGCACGAAACAGTTCAGGCCCCGCATGACATCGGCAACATCGGCCCGTTCACCGGGCAGCCAGGCCAGGGCGCCGGCGCCGGCTTCGTCGAGGATGGCCTGGGCCTGGGCGCGCAACGGGCCCTCGCCCACCATCACCAGGCGGGCGCGGTCACGCAGCGCGGGGGCGAGTTCGAGGGCACGGACGAAGGCACGCGCCAGCAGCGTCTGGTGCTTGACGGTCTGCATGCGGCCGACCGTGCCGATGAGCCATTGGGTCGGTGCCGCGAAGGGTGCGCCTGCAATGGGTGCGGCACCCGCGGGCGGTGGCGCGAACCGTTCGGCGTCGACGCCGTTGTAGATCTGTTCGATGCGGCCCGGCGCGATGCCCACCGGCCCCCGCAGGTAGCCCGCCAGGTCGCGCGACAGGGCGACGTAACGCGTCACAAAGGGTGAATAGAGCCGGCGCACACGCTGGTAGTGGCGGTTGGCGCCGTGCAGGTCGTCCACGTCGCGCCCATGTTCGCCATGGATGCGCACCGGCACGCGCGCGGCCCAGGCGGGCACCTGCATCTCCAGCGCCGCCAGGTTGCGCGTGTGCACGATGGCCGGGCGGTGCCGGCGCAGCAGGCGCCACAGTTGCGGATAGACCTCCATGCCGTGGCCCGGCGGCTTGTGCAGGGCCAGGCAGGGGACGTCGGCATGCTGCAGGCGGTGGCGGAAATCGGTGACCTCGGTGAGCGCCACCACCATGTGGCGGTAGGCGCCTCGCGGCATGTGGTTGATGAGGTTGACGACGCCGTTTTCCAGGCCACCGGTGGCGAAGCGGTGGAGGACGTGCATGATCAAAGGGCTAAGAGCGGGGTCAGGTCTTGCCTTTTGCCTGGTCATTGGGCAAAGGAGAGCAAAAGGCAAGACCTGACCCCGAATTTCAAGGTCGGGCTCATGCCTCCACCCGCTCGTAGATGAAGTTCGCCAGTTCGGTGCGGTCCTTGGCATGCTCGATGGTGATGGCAACCATCCGACCCTGGTCGTCCACGTCGATTAGCGTGTTCTCATCGAGGTCGCGCGTCTCGGCCACTGCGCCGTCGCGCAGTTCAATATACAGCGTGTCTGTGTCTTCGAAGTAGCGGATCTTCATGGCGTGAATCCTCGATCGAAGAACGCGTTGTGGACGGTTTCGCCGTCTTCCAGCAAGACCACCCTCAAGAATCGCCCGCCAGCGTCGGCGACGGGGGCCCATCGCCGCAGGCGACCGTCCGATTGGACCACTTCCTTCACCGGATGATGTATGACGAACTCGATCCACGCATCCAGTATGGCAAGCCGGTCGGGACGCAGACGAGTGGCATCGAAGTAACGGGTTGTCTTCATTACCCGAACAGTAATATTTAAGACCTGACCCCCTTAAAACTTATGACCTGACCCAATACTGTTCTGTTAGATGAGGAATGACCCTGACGGATCACCTGGTGACCA
>CAYJQA010000785.1:0-2234 GCA_964372065.1 uncultured Litorilinea sp. | reverse complement strand
CGTGGTGGCGTCGGCGCTGCCGATCCAGGCGATCCAGCGCGGCACGCCGGTCGTCCGTGGCGGCAAGACGATGCTGCCGGTCACGAAGATCAACCCGACCCCGGCGAACGATGGCCGCTCCAGCGTCGACACGGCGCCTGCCGATGGGTTCTTCACGCCGGCGCAGTACCGCGGCGCCTTCAGCCCGAATGCATCGCAGAACTGGCTTGCCGGGTGGAGCGCTGCCGACGCCTTCGGATTCCTCGACACCACCCCGCCGACCGGCTCCGAGGTCCTTGTCAATGCCGACATCAGTATGTCGACGACATGGACGGCGAACAACACCTACAACCTCCAGAAGCAGATCTACGTGCTGCCCGGGGCGACGCTGACGATCGAGGCCGGCACCGTGGTCAAAAGCACGGCCAACCTGGGCGGCAGCTTGGCCGTGACCCGCGGGGCGAAGATTTACGTCAACGGCAGGGCCGATGCTCCCGTGATCATGACGTCGACCAACGACGACATGGTGACCTGGCGCGAAGCGGTCAACGAGTGGGGCAATCTGACGATCATGGGCCGCGGCCTTATCGCCGCCTCGCACTATGGCGGTCTCCCCGTCGGGTCCAACACGAAGACCCCCACCGGCCTGAACGTCAAGCAGATGGAAGGGTTGACGGCGGCGGCGCCGGGCGATCCCACCGTCATGTATGGCGGCAACGACGACAATGACGACAGCGGATCCGTTCGCTACCTCTCGCTGCGCTACGGCGGCAAGGTGATCGGCCTGGGCAACGAGCTCAACGGCCTCTCCCTCGGCGCCATCGGGCGCGCCACCGACATCGATCATATCGAGATCATGAACAACGTCGACGACGGCATCGAGATCTGGGGCGGCACGGTCAACCTGAAGTACATCAGCATCTGGAACATCGGCGACGACAGCCTCGATGTCGACCAGGGCTGGCGCGGCAAGGCGCAGTTCGGCCTGATCGTCCAGGGGCACAGCACCGACGCGGCGCAGGGCTCCGGCGTCGGCGACAATGCTCTGGAACTCGACGGCGCCGAGGATTCGGACGCGCAGCCGGTCACGACGGCGTCGATCTACAACTTCACCGTCGTCGGCCAGCCGGTCGATGGTGACCACGGCACCGCCTGGCGCGATAACGCCCGGGTCCAGGTTCGCAACTCTATCTTCATGGAACTCGGCGAGGCGCTAGTCAAGAACGACAACGTCGACGGCGACGGCGGCAACGGCTATGGCTACAACGGCACGCTCTCCTGGGCCGATACCTGGACGACGCCCTACACCGCCAAGTCGAGCGTCAACGCCGGCCCCTTCACCCCGGGCGCCTTCAACGACCCCGCGGTGATGTATACCGCGCAGACCTCGGGGATGCTTTCGGAGATCACCGACAGCGTCTTCTACAACAACCTGCATTCCTCCGCCTACACCGAGGCCAACGCCCGCGGCGTTACGACCTCCGGCGGCAGCAATGCGGCAAAGAATAACGTGGTGGCGTCGGCGCTGCCGATCCAGGCGATCCAGCGCGGCACGCCGGTCGTCAGGGGTGGCAAGACAATGCTGCCGGTCTTCTTCATCAACCCGCTGCCGGCAAACGACGCGCTGGTCAGCGCCGCGGCGGCGCCCGCCGACGGGTTCTTCACGCCAGCGCAGCATCGGGGCGCGTTTGCGCCCGATGTGAATTGGCTCCGCGGATGGTCGGCGGCCGATGCCTTCGGCTTCATGAGCATCCCGAATAACGCGGTGCAAGGCGGGGTCTGGTCGAAGTTCGAATGACCGATTCGCGCGCACTCGCACCGCTTTGAAAAAAGGACTGATGGCGGAGCAACTCCTCTGCCATCAGTCCAATCCATATGAGGACTGTTTACAAACAATGAAATTCAGATGCGGATTCGGTTGTTCATTGATCGGCTTTGCAACCATTTCCCTGATCACGGCGGGGTGCAGCCAGGACCCGGGTCCCGCGGCGACATCCCCGGCCGCCACGCCGCAGCTACTTGCCGACAAGCCGCTGACGCCCTCCCAGGACCGGCTCCTCGACCTCGCCTTCGACACCGCAACCGCGATACCCGTAAATCCGCACATAAAGGACCGCTCCAAGGCGCAGGAGGCGGTGGTTGCCGCCTGCCTGGAGCTCGATCAGCCGGCACGGGCGCTTGCCTACATTGAGAGGATCGACGATTGGCGGAAGGGCTATTGCTACGCCGACCTGGCCTTCCACTGCGCCCGCAAT
>CAYJQA010000784.1:0-2235 GCA_964372065.1 uncultured Litorilinea sp. | reverse complement strand
CGTCAACACCTTCGACAAGGTCAGCCCTTCGTGCACCATTTGCACGATGCGGTTCCCGGCCAGATGGGCGAGGCGGCGGCGGCGTGAGTCGGGCGCGGGGATGGCCGCGCCGCTGGGCAGCGTCAGCCCCAACGACTCCACCATCACGGCCATGGTCGAGGCCGTGCCCATGGTCATACAGTGGCCGTCGCTGCGCGACATGCACGATTCGGCCTCGGAGAATTCCGCCTGTGTCATGTGGCCGGTCATCAGGTCGTCCACAAACTTCCATACATCGGTGCCGCTGCCGATGTCGCGCCCGCGGAACTTGCCGTTAAGCATGGGGCCGCCGGAGACGACGATGGTGGGCAGGTCCACGCTGCACGCGCCCATGAGCGCCGAGGGCGTGGTCTTGTCGCAGCCGCCCAGGATGACGACGCCGTCCAGCGGGTTGGCGCGGATGGACTCCTCCACGTCCATGCTGACCAGGTTGCGGTAGAGCATGGTCGTGGGCCGCATGATGGGTTCGCCCAACGACATGACGGGGAACTCCAGCGGGAAGCCGCCCGCCTCGTAGACGCCGCGCTTGACCATCTCGGCCAGGATGCGAAAATGGGCGTTGCAGGGGGTCAACTCGGACCAGGTATTGCAGATGCCGATGACGGGGCGGCCGTCAAACATCTGGTCGGGGTGACCTTGATTTTTGATCCAACTGCGGTGGATAAAGCCAAGCTGATCCTGGCGACCGAACCATTCGCGGCTGCGCAGGGTAGACTGCTCGGACATGAGGTTGTCCCTCTAGATCTAGCTGGATGGTTGAAATGGATACCGGGGCCGGATGCGGCTACTGTAGCGCAGCGGTACACCCCTGTCAAACCGTCTGCCCGCGGCCCGGAAGGGCATTATGCATTATAATGTGATCGCCTCTCTTCGCGTATGCTCAGCCGGCTACGCTGGGAGCGGGGTCCCCTATCATTAAACAAGCCGCAAGGAACGACTGGAGGCTACCGATGGCTTACTCCGCGAGAAGTCTGGTACAGGAGATTCTGGCGGACCCGCGCGCCTGTGCCGTGATTGAGAAACACGCGCCCGGCACAACCACTCATCCCATGATCTATCAAGCCATGTATATGAGCTTGGGCGAAGCCGTCAGCTATCCGGAGGCGGGAATTTCCCAGCAGAAGTTCGCCGAGATTGTGGCGGAGCTGCAGCGTCTCGACCAGGCGTGAGTGCGGCGCGCCGTGGCAGCATCGGGCGCGTGTGACTGTTCAAGTGGACTACATTTGTAGGCTGGACAAGGAGGCTCCATGACCTTTCGGTGGCCGGGCGACGCCGTCGCCGCGATTTCGCTAACCTTTGACGATGGGCTGGCTTCGCAGCTTGCAGTCGGCGTCCCCTTGCTCAACCGGCATGGCGTGCGCGCTACCTTCTATGTGAACCCCAGCGACGACTATCCGGCGCAACTGGCGGGGTGGCGCGCTGCATTCCTGGCAGGCCATGAGATCGGCAACCATACGGTCCGCCATCCGTGTTCGCAGAACTTCGACTGGATTTCCGAGAACGGCCGCGCCTCGCTGGAGGAAATGAGCTGGGAGGAGATGGGGGCCGAGATTGACGAGGCCGGACGGCGCATCGCCGCGGTGATCCCCGAACAGGGGCAGGTCTCGTTCGCGTATCCCTGCTACCAGCCGTTTCTGGGCCGGGGCGCGCGCCGGCGTAGCTATGTCCCGCTGGTGCTGGAGCGGTGTATCGCGGGACGCGGGCGCGGTGAACGGCCCAACGACCCGCGCTACTGTGACCTGGGCTATCTGTGGTCGTTTCCGTGCGAGCGTATGGACGGTTCCCACCTGATCGGCCTGGTGGAGCAGACCGCCGGGCTGGAGCGCTGGGGCATCTTGACCTTTCACGGCATCCACCAGGGGCATCTGTCCGTATCCGATACCGATCTGGATGAGTTGTGCAGGTATCTGGCGCGGCAGCGTGACCGCATTTGGACGGCGCCGCTGGCGGAGATTGCCCGCTATGTCGCCGCACAGCAGGCAGAGGCGGCGCGCGGATAGGAACCTAGCGGCGCGCGGGCCGAGCGGAATTTGCCGGTTGGAGCGGTCCCGTGTATACTCCACTTTCGTGCCCGTCGAGCAGTCAGTTGTTGCGGCGGGCATGAACGCCACGTCCGCCGGACGTCGAAAACCGAAGTCAATGCGAAAACAGAGGATTCGGGATTAGGCGGTGGGGGGTGGATGTGGTAGAGTAAGG
>CAYJQA010000783.1:0-2237 GCA_964372065.1 uncultured Litorilinea sp. | reverse complement strand
GCCGACCTCTACGGCTATCCCGACGAGAACGCCGACGCCGCGGCCGCGTTCCGCGCCGGGCGTGACGGCTTCCTATCGTGGCGCTATGGGCTGGAGATCACCAAGCTGGTGATGGCCGCGTACATGGCCGCGGAGCAGCGCCGCACGGTGGACCTCACCGATCCCGCGGTCCAAGCGGCGCTGGAAACCTACGTCCCGCTGATCCAGCAGGGTCGCGGCGCGGAGGTGCTCTGCTAGATGCCGGAAATCTCACACAGGGGAAAGAAATCTCACGCAAAGCCGCCAAGAACGCCAAAAAGAAGGAACAAAGGGCGATAGCTGTCATGCTGTTCGGCACGGGCGCGCCCAGTGGGCTCCCGCCGCCGCCGCAGCGAAGCATCCCCTTCCGCGCCAATCACCGGGACCCTTCGCCTATCGCTCAGGGTGACAGCAGTCTGGTCCTCTTGTTCCTCTGCCCTTTGCGTTCTTGGCGGCTTTGCGTGAGACTTCTTCTCTTCTCCCTCTGTGCGTGACCTAATCTACCTTCTGCCTCTGGCGGTAGCGGCGCACCTTGGCGACGTTGCCGCACTCGCTCATGTCGCACCAGCGGCGGCTGCGGTTCCGGCTGCGGTCGATAAACAGCCATCCGCACGTTTCGCTCGCACACTGGCGCACACGGTCCACCTCGTTGGACGTCAGCAGCTCCGCCGCCGACCGCGCCACCGGCCACAACATCTGCGCCGGGTCGTGGCTGCTCTCTGCCCAGACCCACTCACAGCAATCGTGCCCTGGCTGCACCCGCAGATTGGACAGCGCGGCGGCCAACTCGGCGTTGAAGCGCTTGAGGTCTTCGTCTTGGGGCGGCGCGCCTTCGATCGCCTGCATGAAGATCCGATAGAGCGCCTCGCGCAGGCTCACGGCGCGGCGGAAGACGGCCGCGGCCTGCGCCGGTTTCTCCGCGGCCTGCTCGCACAACAGCGCCGCGGTCGCGGTGTTCAACGCGCCCGCCGACTCGGCCCAGGCCACCAAGCCGGTGTAGCCCGTCAAATGGTCGTTGGTGGCCTCGCCCAAGCGCCGGCTCACCTTGTTCACAAAACTCAGACAAAGCTCGCGGTCTACGGCATGGATGTAGTCGACAACGGGCGCCGCTTCGCTCATGGTTATACTCCAAATCTCAAGTCGCGCACTCTGTGTGTAACCGGCAAATTGCCTATTGACAAGTTACACGGTTGCGTCTAAAATGTAACTACCAAAATCAAGTTTAGATGGTTTCTTGCGGTTTGTCAAGGGTCACTGTAGTCGCCGCTTCCGCCAATGCCAGGACACGGATCTGCTTAGGATGGATCAGGAGAACTCGGTATGAATTCTTGGATGACCTATGAGGTTGTGAACGCCCGCCATCAAGACCGCCTGCGTGAGGCGGCGCACAACAACTTGGCGCGGGCGGTCCAGCGGGCGCAGCAGGAGCCGTCGCCCCTGATGCGCGCGGCCGGTGGCCTCTTGGCCGCAGCCGGCGACCGGCTGACTGCGGTGGGCCGCCGTCTCCAGGCAGAGCCGCCGGTGATGGCTTGGCCGTGTGCAGAAGAGCCGCGCCCCGAAGGGGCCGGCAGCCTGTTGGCCGACTGACTCCACGGAGCGATCCTCTGCGCCGGGCGCTGGTCAAACCTACCTGTATTGTGTGCTACGCTGCCGCCCCCCATCCGCATGACCGTATGGGCGGCGGCGCGTTTACACCCCTGTGGACCTTCGCCATCATTCTTTGCGTAAGCGGCGACCTTTGGGTATGCTACACACTATACCCACGTTCCCCGCGCGTCCGAACCGCGCCTAGCTTAGAAGATCGGGCATCATGGGCCGCATCCTCAACGCCGATACGCTGACCGATCACGGTCATGTGGAAGGCCGCCGTCTTATGCTGGATATCCTGGAGCATGGGCTGCGCGCCGCCGACCCCTACTATGCAACCAAAGCCATCATGCGGCTGGACGGTGACATCCTTACCGTGGGCGGCGACAACAATGCGCCGCCGGGCACACCGCTGCCCGGCCCCGCGGTCGTCGACCTGAGTAAGATCAACCGCATCTATGTTCTAGGCGGCGGCAAGGGCATCCAGGGCTGCGCCAAGGCCATCGAAGAGCTGCTGGGCGACCGGCTGACCGGCGGCGTGGTGATTGACAAGCATGGCACGCCGCTGATCCTGGAGCGCGTCGAGGTCGTCTACGGCGCGCATCCCATCCCGGATGAAGGCTGCGCCCGCC
>CAYJQA010000782.1:0-2239 GCA_964372065.1 uncultured Litorilinea sp. | reverse complement strand
GCGGCCCGCCCCCCCCCGCCGCGGGGGCTCACCCCCCCGGGGTGGTCGCCCACCCCGCACCTACGGGGAGAAGGGGCGATGGGCTTGACGGGCAGGGTCGCGCTGGTGACCGGGGCAAGCCGGGGCATCGGCGTGGAGATCGGGCGAGTGCTGGGCGAGCAGGGCATGGCCGTGGCATTGGTCGCCCGCTCGCCGCAGGTGGAGCAGGTCGCGGCGGAACTGCGCGGCCAGGGCCTCCGCGCCATCGGCTTCCCCGCCGACGTGAGCCGCAAGGCCGACGTCGACGCGATGGTGGCGCGAGTCGAGGCGGAGCTAGGCCCCCTGTGGCTGCTGGTCAACAACGCGGGCATCCTGCGCACGGGGCCGACCGTGGACATGACCGAGGCCGACTGGGATGAGGTCTTTGCGGTGGACGCCAAAGGCGTCTTTCTCTGCTCGCAGGCGGCCATCCGCCGCATGATTCCGCGGCGCGGCGGGCGCATCGTCAACGTGGCGTCCATCGCGGGACAGATCGTGCGCGTGGCGCAGATCGGCTACTGCGCGGCCAAGGCCGCGGTGATTCACTTTAGCCGCTGTTTGGCGGTGGAGATGGCCCCGCACGGCATCACCGTCAACTGTGTCTGCCCCGGCATGACCTGGACCGAGATGCTGGGGCGCTCCGCCGCCGCGCGCGGGCTGGACCTGGACGCGATGGTGGCGCTGATCCCCGCCGGTCACATGGCCGACGCCCGCGACCATGCCCATCTGGTCGCCTACTTCGCATCGGAGGAGGCCGGTCACGTCACCGGCCAGGTGGTGAGCGTGGACGGCGGGCAGAGCCAGTATTTACCGCTCATGGCGCAGCCCGCCGAGCGCGCGCAGGCGCTGGCGCAGCCCGCCGCGGCCAAAGAGGATGCCAAGCCATGAAAGCCGTGATGAAGACTTTGCCGGAACCGGGGCTGACGCTGGCGGAGATCGACGAGCCGCGGTTGGTCGAACCGGACGACGTGAAGTTCCGCGTCGCCTACTGCGCCATCTGCGTGGGCGAGACCAAGGTTTATGACTGGAACGAGTGGGCCGCCAACGACGCCACGCTGGAACTGCCCACGGTGTTGGGCCATGAGGTGGCTGCGGTCGTGACCGAGGTCGGTCCCGCGGTGCGGCTGTTTCGCCCCGGCGACCGCATCACCGTGGACCCGCTGATCTACTGCGGCCACTGCTACGCCTGCCGCGCCGGTTACACCAACATGTGCGCCGAGCGGGAGATCTACGGCAAGCGCCGCGGCGCGTTCGCCGAGTACGCGGTGCTGCCCGAACGGGCGCTGTGCAAGCTGCCCGATTGCCTCAGCCTGGAAGAAGGCGCGCTGCTGGAAAACCTGGGCGTCGCGGTCCATGCCGTGGACGGCGTCCCGCACGAGCCGGGCGAGACCGCGGTGGTCATCGGCTGCGGCCCCATCGGCATCATGGCCGCGCAGACGTTGGTTGCCAACGGCGCACGCGTCGTGATGACCGACCTGGCGGATGCGCGGCTGGCGACCGCCGCGGCGATCAGCGGCGCGACGGTGGTCAACGCTCGCCGTGATGACCCGATGCAGGTGATCCGCGACCTGACGCACGGTCGCGGGGCCGATTTCGTACTGGAGACCGCAGCCACGCAGAGCGCGCTGGACCAAGCCTTCGACCTGGTGCGGACGTTGGGCACGGTCGCCACCATCGGCACCTTTGACCGGCCCGTCACCTTTAACCCGTTCTTCCGCATGACGCGGCGCGAGATCAAGTTGATCAGCACCATGGGGCGGACGTGGGAGACATGGCGGCGCATGGTGCAGATGATCGAGGGCGGCCGGCTCAACCTCAAGCCGTTTGTGTCGCAGATCCTGCCGCTGGCGGACTACGAACAGGGTTTTGCCCTGGTCAAGTCGCACGCAGTGATGAAAGTATTGCTCAAGCCGTAGAGCAACCTGCTACTCTGCCATTCCGATTGGTCACGGGCGCGCCCAGGGGGCTCCCGCCGCCCGGAGTCGGCGACGAGGAATCCCCTGTCGCGGGGCCGCCCGCCGGGAGTCCTCGGCTGCGCCTTCTAAGGACACGCTGATCGTAGGTGCGGTTTTCCAACCGCACGAGTCGCCCCGGCGGTCAGGAGACCGCCGCTACGAAAATCGACGTGTCCGCGCGATCTGAGCGCCGGATACCCGGCCTGGATTACTTCTAAGGACACGCGGATCGTAGGTGCGGTTTTCCAACCGCACGAGTCGCCCCG
>CAYJQA010000781.1:0-2244 GCA_964372065.1 uncultured Litorilinea sp. | reverse complement strand
GATGAAGCCCAGCCCGCCGTTGAAGGTGGTGTCGAGCGCGCCCGCGGTGGTGACGCGGGCGACGGCGAAATCGTCCGATTGGCCCGTGTCCGCATGTCCGGCCAGGATGATTTTGCCGTCCGCTTGTAGACCAACGGCCTCCGCCTGTTCGGCAGAGCCAATGTTGATGGTGCGAAAGCCGTTGGGCGCGTTGAACGCCCCAGTGTCAAGCGCGCCGGTGGTGGTGTAGCGCGCCACGACGAACTGGGTGGTACTGTAACCGGCGACCACGATCTTGCCGTCGTTCTGCAAGACGACGGCGGTGGCGACATGTGACCCCGCGGCGAGGGTGGAGGTGACATACCCCGTGGGGTTGTTGAATGTCGCGATGTCTAGCGCCCCGGCAGTGGTGTAGCGCGCTACCGTGAAGTAGTCGCGCACGCCATCCGAAGAGGAGCCGACGACCACGATTTTGCCGTCGTTCTGGACCGCCACGGCGTTGGCGATGGAGGCTGTGCCGATGGCGGTCGTGACGAAGCCGTTGAACGGGTTGAAGTTGGCCGTATCCAGTTGCCCGACGGTGTTGTAGCGGGCCACGGCGAAGGTGGTGTCCGCTTCCCCGACGGCGACGATCATGCCGTCGTTCTGCAAGGCCAAGCCGTGAATCCAGTCCTTGCTGCCCGCGCCGGAGATCTCGGTGTAGTTGATCCCGCTGCTGGTAACGCCGAAAGTGGTATCCAGGTCGCCGATGGCGGCAAATGCGGGGGTGGGCAAGCTTGCCAGCATCAGCACCACGAGTCCGAGACGGACGACGCTAAGAAGGCCGCGTCGGGTAGGCACGCGAGAGCCGGCTTTCATTGGGTTTTCTCCTTTGGCGGGAATGGCCGGGCGAACGGCCGTACCTCTATCTTCCGCTTCCTATGTTCTCGCCATGTTGTCTGCTGTACCGCTCCTTGCGAGCGCATCGGGCGGCAGGCTTGTCATGCCGCGGTGATGGGCGTATAATCGGCCCCTAGCGTGACCGCGAACCGGCTACGACCAGGCATCGCCTTTCCGCAACTGTCTTGGGGAATGCTTGCGCGTTCCCACTTCATCCGCATCACCGCGGCGCGGGCCGACTATCATAGACGCAACGTATGGAAATACCTCTCTTTCAACAAGATGAGCCGCTGAAGTTTCAGCGTATCGTGCTTTACCCCTATCCCGACCTCAGGCGGATTTGGGCGCGTGTGTGGATCACGCCCGTGCCGGATAAGCAGCCCAACGTGGAGTTGCGTGTGCTCAACGCCGACGGCAGCGAGAACACCAGCGTCTATATGATGATGCGCAGCGAAGAGCGCATCGAGACGACGCTGCACGTGCGTAACGGCGTGCCGGGCGCGACCTATCGCGTGGTGGCCGAGTTGAGCCTCGGCCTGGGCGACGATCCGGAGATCATCGACCACCGCGAGTTTGATTTGACGCTGGAGTTCCGCGACCCGGAGGCGCGCCAACCCGGTTTTGGCGTGGGAGTCGACTGGGCGGAGCTTGCGCAGGGAGCCGAGGAACCCTAGACTTGGCGTCCTGTCCTCGCTGCGGGGCGGTGGCGGACCCGCGCATCCTGGCGCTGGCCGCGACGCTGCGCGCGCCCGTGGCGGCCTGGGCGGAACGGACGCTGCCGGGCTGGTCGCCCAGCCGGGGGCTATGCCCAACCTGCGCCGCCTACTTCGCCCACCGCGCCCGTGATCACGGCGAGTCGCTGCACACGACCACCGAGCCGCCGACTACCTTCCCCTACTATCACCCCGCCGAAGAGACCGTCCTCAGCCAAGCGGAGCGCCTGCCGGACCACGCAGGCCATGACGGCGCGGGCGTGACCATTGCCTTCTTGGACAGCGGCTATTATCCCCACCCCGACCTGCTGGTCCAGACCGCCTGGCCTGACCGGCCCGACTTCGGTCGCATGGACGACGCCAGCCTGGCCGCGGCCATTGCGGCGCGCCCGGCGCGGCTGCTCCACTATGTGGACCTCACCGACCAGGGCCGCCGCGAGAGCCTGGCGACGCCCAGCCTATGGGACGGCGCGGGCGATAGCTGGCACGGGCAGATGACGACCGCGATTGCGGCGGGCAATGGGCTGTTGAGCGGGGGACGCTGGCGCGGCTATGCGCCCGCGGCGTCGCTGCTGCCGATCAAGATCGGACGCGGGGGTGGGCGCATCCCGGAAGACGATATTCTGGCCGGGCTGCAATGGCTGCTGGAGGATGACCGCTGGCAACGTTACGG
>CAYJQA010000780.1:0-2253 GCA_964372065.1 uncultured Litorilinea sp. | reverse complement strand
TCCACACACTTGTGGATCAGCGCAGGGATCACGTGCGATGTCTCCAAGTCGAAATTGTCTTCCGGGCCGTAGAGGTTGACGGGCAGCAGGAAGATGGAGTTATAGCCATACTGCTCCCGATACGCCTGGCTTTGCACCAGCATCATCTTCTTCGCCAGGCCATAGGGAGCGTTGGTTTCTTCGGGATACCCATTCCACAGGTCGTCTTCGTGAAAGGGGACGGGCGCAAACTTGGGGTAGGCGCAGACCGTGCCGACGGCGACAAACTTGGCTACCCCGGCCCGCCAACTCTCATGCATGAGATGCGTGCCCATCATGAGGTTGTCATAGAAGAACTCGGCGGGGTGCGCGCGGTTGGCCCCGATCCCGCCCACATGCGCGGCCAGGTGGATCACCACATCCACCGCCTGGCGGTCGGGCCCGGTGCGCGTATCCACGTTCAGCAGTTGGTCCACCGCAGCGGGAAAGCGCAGGTCATAGTCCGCCTTGCGCGGGACGATCACCTCCGCCGCGCCGCGGGCGCGCAGCTTCCGCACAATGACGCGGCCCAAGAAGCCGGAGCCGCCGGTCACGATTACGCGCTTGCCACGCCAATACGCGTTGCTGTCAGGCCAGAGGGGACTATCTGGTTGCGCCACGCGGGTCTCCTTCATTGGGCTAGATCGGCATCGTCCACACCCTGCCGATGCCAACCGGGGCTAACCGATCACTGCACAAACGACCCGCAGTATAACAAACCTTGCGCCTGCGCGGGAATCGCCCGCAGGCGCTCGCGGGTTTCAGTATAGCGCAGACCCCGCGCCCACGCCGGGTCCTGCCATGATCGCGGTGGGGCCACCGCAGGGTGGCTAGGCGGCGCTGAGTTTGTCCAGCGCATAGGCGACCAGGAAGGTGCGGGGCTGGTCGCCGTCAAAGAGGATGGTAACGGTGGCGTCGTCGCCCGCGCCGTTGAGCGCGGTGATGACCCCCGCGCCGTGCTTGCTGTGGACGATGCGCTGCCCGACGTCCAGCGCGGCCAGCGCGCGGCGGATGGCGCGGGCATCGGCGGGCGGCGGGGGCGGGGCGTCGGACAGCCCGGCCTCGCGGTCGCGCCAACTGTCGGCCAGGTTGGCGAGCATCTGTTCGGGCTGGCGGGCCAGGAGCCGGTGGACTCCTTCCACCCGCCCGCGGGCCTCGGCGATGCGCGGCTGCCAGGTGATCTTGTAGGCTGTGGGTTGTTCGCTCTGGGCCAGGAGCCGGCCGGCGCGACTGAGCAAGCGGGCCAGGTTGTCGATCTGCTTGAGCGGGTCGTCCAGCGGCTCGATGAGAAAGAGGTGAACGTCATGCTGCTGGCAGAGTTCTTGGCGGATCTGGTCGCGCTGTTCTTCTTCGGCGACTTCCAGGTCACTTTGGCGCTTTTGGCCTTTGGCGGTGAGGCCGACAAAGCGAAAGGCCATGCCCGCTTCGGGATAGAAGATGTCGAGTTTGAGCCGCCGCCGGGTGGCCGGGTTGATCAGCCAGGCCGGGGAGACGTTCTCTTGGCGGGTGAAGCCGTCGAAGACGCGAGCGAGGACTTCGCGCCAGGCGCTGATGGCGACGTAGAGGCTGACGTTAGACATGGTTGCCAGGGTAGCACGGGTGTTCCCTTTTTGGCAACTCGCCGCGGGGAGAAGGTAGAGGGAGAAATCTCACGCAAAGCCGCCAAGCACGCCAAGGAAAAAGGAAAGGTGAGACTTACGCAGTTGGGCTCGTTCGGTGGAGGAGACTGTCATTTCTGAAAGTAACAGTCTCCGATGGTGAACATTGCG
Organism: uncultured Litorilinea sp.; assembly: GCA_964372065.1. Classification (GTDB taxonomy): domain Bacteria; phylum Chloroflexota; class Anaerolineae; order Caldilineales; family Caldilineaceae; genus QEUY01. The sequence goes on along the minus strand of CAYJQA010000780.1, from coordinate 466 downwards.
ACTGCATGGCGCGAGGGTCAGCGATGGGTCGCCAGGTTCATGGGCTGCTTGGGCGATGCGGTTTGATTGAGGAGCAGCGCAAAGGTGGCGGCTGTGATCCCGGCGGGCAACAGGCCAATCGAGAGCAGAGCGAATTGGTTCAATGGCCGGTTGGTGATCAGGAGCAGCAGCCCCCAGCCCGCAGCATTGGCGACGATCCACCAACTCGCTCGCGACAAACGACGTCGGAGCAGCAGCCATTGGCCCACCCCGACCGATAGGCCCACGGCGACTAACGCCGGGCTGCTCACCCAGGATTCACGGATTGCGGCCTCGGTCCAGAAATACATGGCCGCCTGAAACCAGCCGAAGCTTAACACAAATCCCAGCAGCGCGCCGACGATTGTCGCCGGGACCCACCCGCCCATGCGCGGCAGATAGCGACGCAGCAACCCGTATTGCAGCAACCCCATGCCCAGACTCATGC
>CAYJQA010000779.1:0-2253 GCA_964372065.1 uncultured Litorilinea sp. | reverse complement strand
GCCGTATACCCTATGGCCGACATTCCGATTCTCCAGTTCGACGGCGAACCTGAAGCTATCATCGAACCGGGCAAGGTCATTGCGCGTTTGCCCGCCATGCCCGCATATGGCGTGATCACCTTCTTCCAAGACGTGATCAACCATTTCGTCAGCCAAGGCGTGGCACGCGAGATCCATGCCCTACACAGCGAGATCGGCCGCCACCCCATCTACGTCCACGAAGTGCAGGGCAGGTCGGTGGCGCTGTTCCATCCCGGCGTGGGCGCACCGCTGGCCGCGGGCATCCTCGAAGAAGTCATCGCGCTGGGCTGCCGCCACTTTGTGGCCTGCGGCGGCGCGGGTGTACTCAACCGTAACCTGGCCCGCGGCCATCTGGTCGTGCCCGTCGCGGCCGTCCGCGACGAAGGCACGTCCTATCACTACCTGCCGCCGGAACGCGACGCCTATCCCTCCCCCGCGGCCCTTGCCGCCATCGAAACCGTGCTGCGCCGCCGTAACGTCGAGTACGTCACGGGCAAAACATGGACCACCGACGCCTTCTATCGCGAGACGCGCACGCGCATGGCCCGGCGCGTCGCTGACGGCTGTCTCACGGTGGAGATGGAAGCCGCGGCCCTCTTTGCCGTCGCCGAATTTCGCGGCGTGGACCTCGGCCAAATCCTCTACAGCGGCGACAACCTGGACGGCGACGAATGGGACCATCGCGCCTGGCAGACCCACTGGGGCGTACGCGAAATTCTGGTCGAACTAGCCGCCGAAGCATGTCTCGCGCTCAACAAGTGATTGCCGATGGTCGCCGCTCGACGGTTCCGGGAACACTCGTGCAGACTAGACTACTGGACCTTCTGCCAAACTTCTTCATTTTGGGCGTACCGAAAAGCGGCACGACGTCGTTGCACCGTTACCTGCGCCAACACCCGTCGATCTTTTTGCCGCACGCCAAGGAGGTCTGGTACTTTCACACCCAGCGCAACTATCGCAAGGGCGTCGGTTATCTGCGCAGCTTCTACGCGCGAGCAGATGGCTACCCATTGCGTGGCGACGCCACGCCACATAGCTTTGCCCGGCCGGAGATCGTCATCCCACGCTTCGACGAACTCTACGGCGATCGGCCGCTCAAATTCGTTGTCGTCTTTCGTGAACCTGTGGCTCGCCTTTGGTCTAATTATCTATTTCTGTATCACCGTGGGATGGAGACGGCCTCGATCCAAACTGCTTTGGCCCGCGAGCGCTCCGGTCAACCCCATCCTATTGACGCGCCAGGTTATCTCGCAACTGGGCTGTATGCCACGCACCTCGCCAAGTGGCTGGGCCACTATGACCGCGAGCAGTTTCATTTCCTGTTGACCGACGATATCGGCGCGGACGCCGGCGGAGTCGTACACCGCCTCTTGGCTTTCTTGGGCGTTGACGCGACCTTCCCCATCGACACCAGCCGGCGCTACAACGAGGGAAGGCACAGCCGGTGGGTAGCGCTGAGCCGCTGGTTAACCGCGCCTCCCCCTCCGTTCAGACAATTGTCCAATTGGTTCATCCCGCACGACCAGCTGCGCTTACGCATTAGTTGGTTCGCCCGGAAACTATTGCTGTATAAGGGCCCCTACACAGCCATGCCTGAAGGCCTCGCCGCCGACCTGCGCGCATTCTATCGCGACGAAATCCTCGGCCTGCAAGAGCTGATCGGCCGCGACCTCTCGCATTGGCTCCGTGAGACGACCACCGAACCGCACATAAACCGGTAAAGTCCATGAAAATTACGAAGATCGAATCCATCACCTTCGACGATCTGCCACGTCTACTGTTTGTCCGTGTGCACACCGACGCCGGCATCGTCGGCTTGGGCGAAACCTACGACAAGGTCTCCGGTTCGCTCGGCGCGCTGCACGGCACGCTGGCGCCCATCCTCCTGGGCAACGACCCGCGCGATATCGAGAAGCTGTGGCAGTTTTGCTTCAACACCATCCTCTACCACGGCTTTGCCGGGGCCGAGCAGCGCGCGCTGTCCGCCATCGAGATCGCGCTGTGGGACATCCTGGGCAAGAGCCTGGGCGCGCCCGTCCACCGGCTCTTGGGCGGCGCGGTACGTACCACCATCCCCACCTACAACACCTGTATCGGCCACGGCCCCATCGACGACTATCGGCGCTGGCATGAAGACGCCGGCAGTCTGGCCCAAGACCTATTGGCGAGCGAGATCACCGGGGCCAAAATCTGGCCCTTCAGTGTCTGGGTCCAGACCACAGCGCCGGTGGC
>CAYJQA010000778.1:0-2261 GCA_964372065.1 uncultured Litorilinea sp. | reverse complement strand
CAAAGACCATCGGCTTGAGCGGCTTGTAGCCGGGCAGCAGTTCGGTCGCCGGATGGCTTGCCAGCGTGATGGTGTCGCCCACGTCCAGGTCCTGCACCGACTTCAGCCCCGTAGCGATATAGCCCACATCGCCGGCGCTCAGTTCGCGCGTCGAGAGCATGGCGGGCGTCAACACGCCGATGTCGATCGGCTCCATGACCTTGCCGCTCACCATCGCCAGCAGCGGCGTGCCGTCCTTGATCACCCCGTCCACCGCACGCACATAGGCAATCACGCCGCGATACGAATCGTAGACGCAGTCAAAGACGAGCGCGCGCGTCGGCTTGTCCAGGCTGCCTTGCGGCGGCGGCACTTGCGCGATCACCTGGTCCAGCACGCTTTCCACGTTGATACCGGACCTGGCCGAAATGTGCGGAATGTCCTCCGCCGGGACGCCCAACAGTTCTTCGATCTCCTCCGCCACGTCGTCGGGCATGGCCGCGGGCAAGTCGATCTTGTTGATGACCGGAATAATGGTCAGGTTGAGTTGCAGCGCGGCAAAGAGATGCGCCATGGTCTGCGCCTGGATGCCCTGCGACGCGTCTACGACCAGCACCGCCCCTTCGCAGGCTTGCAGCGCACGGCTGACCTCATACGAGAAGTCCACGTGGCCCGGCGTGTCGATCAAGTTGATCTCGTACTGCTCCCCGTCTTTGGTATAGACCATGCGAACCGCGCTGGCCTTGATCGTGACACCCTTCTCGCGCTCCAAGTCCATCGTGTCGAGCAACTGCTCGCGCATCTCGCGGTCGGTCACGGTCCCGGTCATCTGGATCAGACGGTCGGCCAACGTGCTCTTGCCGTGGTCAATATGGGCGATAATCGAAATGTTACGAATGTGGTCCAGATTCATGTTCTCTAGGTCAGGTTCCCCCACACAGCGTCAGGCGTGCCGGTGCTTGGCAGCTCTTTACTGTAGCACAGACGTCGCCCTACAGCGAATCTGTCCGCCGCCATCCCGCCGTCGCTTCCTCACGCCACGCGTTCCAACCGGTCGGTAAACCACTGCACCGTCTGCGCCAGGCCCTCGCCTAACGCGACCCGCGGCTCCCAGCCCAAGACGCGCCGCGCCTTGGTGATGTCGGGCTGGCGCTGGCGGGGGTCGTCCTTAGGCAGCGCCTCATAGCAGATGCCGCCCGCATTGCCCGTCAGCACGTTGATGCGCTCGGCAAACTCGCGGATCGTGATCTCGTTCGGGTTGCCGATATTGACCGGCTCGGTCTCGTCGCTCAGCAACAGCCGGTGAATGCCGTCGATCAGGTCGGAGACAAAGCAGAAGCTGCGCGTCTGGCTGCCGTCGCCGTAGACCGTCAGCGGCTGGCCGGAGAGCGCCTGCTTGACGAAATTGGGCACGACGCGGCCGTCGTGCAGCCGCATACGCGGGCCGTAGGTGTTGAAGATGCGCACGATGCGGGTATCCACGCCGTGGGTGCGGTGATAGGCCATGGTCATGGCCTCCGCAAAGCGCTTGGCCTCGTCATAGACCCCGCGCGGGCCGATAGGGTTCACATGCCCCCAGTAATCTTCCGTCTGCGGATGCACCAACGGGTCGCCGTAGACCTCGCTGGTGCTGGCGAGCAGCAGGCGCGCACCCTTCGCCAATGCCAGCCCCAACGCGTTGTGCGTGCCCAGGCTGCCTACCTTCAGCGTCTGGATCGGCAACTCCAGGTAGTCCACCGGACTCGCCGGGCTGGCGAAGTGCAGAATGGCATCCAGCGGGCCTTTGATGTATATATAGTTGGTAACGTCATGATGGATGAACGCAAAACGCCGGTTGCCCGCCAGATGGGCAATGTTGTCCGTGCTCCCTGTGATCAAGTTGTCCATCGCGATCACGTCGTGGCCCTCGGCCAAGAGCTGGTCCACTAGGTGGCTGCCCAAGAACCCGGCGCCGCCGGTCACCAGAATCCGCATGACGGCATATCCTTTCGCTTCTCTCACATGGCGGGTGCTGGGCGCATTGACGCCCGCACCCGTATGACCGGCATAGAAAGTGGCTGCGATGTATCCGACCCTGCCCTTTGGCCCCATGTCGCTCCCCACGGGGCCGGTGTTCGCCATCTTAGCCGTGGTCCTCGCCCTGGAAGTGGGCGCACGCTACGGCAAGCGGCTCCACCTACACCCCGACGACGTCTGGAACGCGGGCCTGATCGGGCTGGCTGCGGGCTTGATTGTAGCCCGACTCTGGAATGTTTTCCAGTTTTGGTATATCTATCAGGCCG
>CAYJQA010000777.1:0-2269 GCA_964372065.1 uncultured Litorilinea sp. | reverse complement strand
CGAACTCTACTTCCTCATGGGCATGGACAGCCTGCGCGACCTGCCCACCTGGCACGAAGCCGCCTGGCTGGTGGAGAACTGCAAACTCGTCGCGCTCAGCCGTCACGACGTCACGTTGGATTGGGACCATCTGGAAGCCGCGCTCCCCGGCATCCGCCACCGGGTGATCATCCTCGACATGCCCGAACTGGAGATCGCCAGCCACGCCATCCAGCAGCGCGTGCGTCTGGGCCGACCCATCCGCCACCAAGTGCCCCAAATCGTCGAAGAATACATCCACGCCCACAGGCTGTATCAGGATTAGCTACACCTCACCGCGGGCGCAGCCGCGCGACCAGCACCGGCGGAATCTGCGGATTGGCGCTCCACGCCAGCGGCCGCGCCGGATCGATGTCCTCCGGTCCAAAGGCCGGTTCCTCTAGCCCGTCCAAGACCAGACCCGCGGCAAATGCCGCGTTCAACAAGGCGTGCAGCGGGCGGTGATAGAACCAGTGCGGCGCAGGTTCGCCGGGCGCGCCCACGGCCAACCGCGGCGCGACGTCCAGATAGAGCGCCACCTTCATGGCCGGGGTCGTCACCAGCGCGCCGTCGCGGTCTTCCAACTCGGCGACCATGACCGGCAGGTTGGAGTTAAACGCCGGGTGTGCGGTGGCGATGACCATGCGCCCACCTGCCGCCAGCAGCCGCCGCGCGGCGCGATAGAGGGGCGCGATCACCGGCATGTCCATCAGCGCCATGGTGCTGACCACGGCGTCAAATGCGCCTTCGCCCAGCGCGGCCAGGGCTGCTTCGTCGGTGGCGTCGGCAACCGCATAGCGGATGGGTTCGCCGGCAGGTTGGCCCCGCTGCCGCGCCTTGTCGATGAGTCCGGCGCTAAAATCCACCGCGGTCACGCGGCCGCCCAACTCCGCCAGCCGCCGCGCCATCACCCCGCTGCCGCAGGCGATGTCCAGCACACGTTCGCCCACCTGGAGCGCCAGCAGCCGTTCCACTGCCGGGCCGACCAAGCGGCGATGAAAGCGGTTGCCTTCGTCGCCGTGGAGCGTATCCCAGAACGCGGCCTTGCGGTCCCACTGGTCGCGCCCTGCTGCATTGAACGACTGCGCTTGCGCGTCCATCCATCCTCCTGCGTTGCGTGTCGGGCCGCGGCGCGGTCTATGGCGTATCGCCGAAGTCGCCCACCTCGGCGGCGGGCAGGGCGCGGCGCAGATCGTCCGTGCGCAGTATGACCGCCACCCCGCGCACGCCCGATCCCAGCGACACTTCCGATTGCGCCAAGACGCCCCGGTCGATCAGCACGCGCACCGTCTGGCGCAGACCAAAGGGGGCCACCGCGCCCGGCACGTATCCGGTCACGTCGCGCACCTCGTCGGCGCTGGCCGTCGTCAGCCGCGACTGGCCCAAGTATTGCCGCAGCGCGCGCCAGCTTACCTGGTCGGGACCGGCCATCAGTACCATGGCAAAGTCGCCTTCGCCCAGGCGAAAGAGCAAGCTCCGCACCACCTGTTGCGGCGACTGGCCGCGCTCGGTCGCGGCCTGTTCCAGGGAGTGGACCGGACCGGCATGGCGAAACACTTGATGCGGGATGCCCAGCGCCGTCAGCGCCGCGGCGACGGGCGGCGGGGTGAATTCGTCGGTGGTCAATGGCTGTTCCCATCCGTTTCCAAGCCAGCTAGGCGACCGGCAGCGGCGGTCCTACCAGCTCCATGCCATGCGCCCGCCACAACGCGGGGTCCTGCGGCGGCATCGCGTTGGCCTTTGTGACCTCGCGAAAGAAGGCTTCCATCTTGCCCGCGGGCATGAAGGTGATCAGCATCCGGCCGCGTGCGTCGCCTACATAGGCCCAGACGTGCGGGACTTTACGCGGGGCCAGCAGCGAATCGCCCGCGGATAGACTAAACCGCTCCTGGCCCACCTCGCCCACGCACTCGCCTTCCGCAGCATAGAACAATTCGTCCTGGTCATAGTGCAGGTGGCGGGCCGGACCGCCCTTGGCGTGAAAGGTATTCTCCAAGATCAGCAGTCCGCCGCTCTCCTGTGGCGTTACCTTGAAGCAGATCGCACTAACGCCAAGCCCCCTGTGTTCGCCAAAACGGTCTTCGCCCGCCGCCACCCGCACAATCGGCGGCAACCCCGCCGGCAACGCCTCGCCCATCAACGGCCTCCTCTGCCTTCTCCCTCACGCTACCGGAACAGAATATCTCACGCAAAGGTACTATGAACGGAGTTACGTAGGTGCGGTTTTCCAACCGCACGCACGCTCCTGATG
>CAYJQA010000776.1:0-2274 GCA_964372065.1 uncultured Litorilinea sp. | reverse complement strand
TCCATGCCGAGGGCTATCCCGCGGGCGAGATGAAACACGGACCGATTGCGCTGGTGGACCCCAACATGCCCACGGTGGTGCTCGCCCCGCGTGACCGTGTGTATGACAAGATGGCCAGCCAGATCGAGCAGGTCAAGGCGCGCCACGGTACGGTGCTGGCCGTCGGTCACGACGACGACGCCTACCTGCGCGGCAAGGTGGACCACATCCTGCCCGTTCCGCGCAGCCACGAACTGCTCATGCCGATTCTGTCAGTCATGCCGCTTCAGGTGTTCGCCTATGAGATGGCGGGCCGCCGTGGGGGCGATGTGGACCAAGCGCGCAATCTGGCGAAAAGGGTGACGGTAGAGTAGGGCGCAGGCTAGACCGGGCGGCAGTCCATGAGCGCCGCCGCGACCCAAGTGGGCGGCGGCGCTTCATAGGTCGCGGCCATATCGCTGGCGACCAAGTCCAGCACGGTGCAGGCGAAGGGGCCGCGCAGTGCGCGGTAGAAGGGGCCGGTATCGCGCGCGTCGTTGCGGGCGACCACACAGTGGCTCAGGTAGTCCGCATAGTCGCCCGCGGCCAACCGGCGTTGGCTTTCGGCGATGCTGGCCGCGGCCAGCGCCAACCCCCCGGCTTCCGGGGCGCGCGCCACGTCCGGGCCGTCGCCATAGCCGATGCCATGATGGAAGGCGTCGGTGGTGGCGACGACCACAGCGTCCTCCGCCCAACGGGCGATGGCGTCGTAGTTGGGCAGTGTGGCGGGCCGCGCACCGGCCAGAAACGGGAAGACTTCGCGGACTTGGGGACCGGCGACGCCGCGCCGCGCACATTCCGCCTGCCACAGCCGCCGCCACGCCACCAGGCTGTGGTCAAGCTGCCACTCAGAGCGGCTGTTAGGCAGGTCTGGCCCGTGGAGGCCGCGCAGGGGGTGGCCCGTCAGGTCCTCGCCGTCGACGACACGCTGGCGCGCGGCTTGCATCTCCGGCGTCCACGCGTGCAGCAGGCCGACGACCAGCACTTTGTCCGCACCGGAATCCAAGCAGGCGTGGATCGCGGCTGCGGTCTGGTGGCCGCAGTCTACGGGCGCGGCGTGCGCAAAGACGACGACGCCCCGCGCCGTCAGCGTGGGCGCGAGGTCCCAGCGGCGACCGGCAGCCAACAGCGCATCCAGCCCGGCTGCGCCGAGTTCATCCAGTTGCCGCGAGTAGAGTTCGATCCAGTTGGGCATGAGCGGTGGCCTCCCCGCAAAACGGGCGAACGGTGACAGTCGCTTGGCGAAGTGACCGCCGCCGTTCGCCGCGATGCAGCCTTCACAAAGGACTAGTGCGAGTCGCGCGGGATGAACGCACCCGACCCGCCGCGCAGGAAGTCGAAGTCGACGCCCTGGTCGGCCTGGAGCACATGCTCGGTGTAGAGCTTGGCATAGCCGCGCTCCGTGTGCGGCGTGACGGGACGCTGCCAGGCGGCGCGACGGCGCGCCAGTTCGTCGTCGGTCACGTCAAGCTGTAGCCGCCGATTGGGGACGTCCAACTCGATCATGTCGCCATCTTGCACCAACGCCAGCACGCCACCCGCGGCGGCTTCGGGCGCGACATGCAGCACGACCGTGCCAAAGGCCGTGCCGCTCATGCGGCCATCGGAGATGCGGACCATGTCGCGCACGCCCTTGACCAGCAGCTTCTGCGGCAGGTGCATGTTGCCCACTTCGGGCATGCCGGGATAGCCCTGCGGCCCGACGTTCTGGAGCACCATCACGCACGTTTCGTCGATGTCCAGGTCGGGGTCATTGAAGCGCGCGTGATAGTCCTCGATGTCGTGGAAGACGACGGCGCGGCCGCGGTGCGTGAGCAGTTCGGGCGACGCAGCCGAGGGCTTGATGATTGCGCCCTGTTCACAGAGGTTGCCGCGCAGGACGGCAATGCCCACGTCGGCCTTGATGGGCGCAGCGAACGCGGCGATGACCTCGCGATTGAAGCACGGCGCGCCCGCCGTGTTCTCGCCGACCGTCCGGCCCGTGACTGTGGGCGCATCCATGTGGAGCAGGTGCGCCATCTCCTGCATCACAACCGGCAGCCCGCCCGCATAATAGAAGTCTTCCATCAGATACGCGCCCGACGGCATGAGGTTGACCAGCAGGGGCATCTGGCTGCCGAGCCGGTCAAAGTCGTCCAGTTCCAGCGGCACGCCCATGCGTCCGGCAATCGCCAGGAGGTGCAGGACGAAGTTGGTGGAGCCGCCGACGGCCGCATTGAGCCGGATGGCATTCTCGAAGTTCTCACGCGTCAACAC
>CAYJQA010000775.1:0-2275 GCA_964372065.1 uncultured Litorilinea sp. | reverse complement strand
ACTGGTATACACCTCGTTCATCAGCAGCGCCACGCCCAACGAGCCGATGGTCGACGTGCTGATAAACAACAGGTTCATCAGCAGCGTGTTGCGCGTGATGCGCCACGCCACATCCGTCCCAAAGAGAAAGCGGAAATTGTCGAACCCCACCCACGCGCTGCCGAAGATGCCGTCGGCGAAGCGGTAATCCTTGAACGCAATCACCAGCCCCACCATGGGGAGATAGGCGAAGATAAACAGCGCCGCCGCCCCCGGCAGCGCCATCATGCTCAGCGACAGGTTCGTCTGCCAACTGCGTTGTCCGCCAAAGAGCCGCGCCCCCAGGCCGATGCGTTCCGGCTGAGTTGCGGGCAAGCGTTTGGCCTGTTGCGCCATGCTGCCCTCCTTATCGCCTGGGGCCACCGCTACTGCGACCCGTCGAGCTTTGCCAACTGCACCAACTCATGCTCCACATGCGCCAGATGGTCCAGCATGGCCTGGCGCGCGGCGTCGGCGTCGCGCGCTTGCAGGGCCGCCACGATCGCCAGATGGTCTTGGACGCTCTGGTCGATCACACCGGGTAGCCCCACCGTGCGCCGCCGGCTGACGCGTCCCAACTGGCTGACCCCCGCCATACAGCGTTCCAGGATGCTGTTGCCCGCGGCCGCGGCGATGCGCTCGTGCAGGTCCAGGTCGGCCGCGGCAAACGCCTCCGGGTCGTCCACCAGCGTCAACGACCTCTGCACACAGTCGCGCAGCGCGGCCAGCGCCTCGTCGCCGATCCGCGTCGCGGCCAGCGCGGCCAAGTCCGGCTCCAAGATACGCCGCGCCTCGAACAACTCCAGGAACGCAGTATCCGTTAGCGCAAAGACAAAATCCAGATGCGACATGAGCAGCTTCGGTTCCAGCGACGTTACATAGGTCCCGTCGCCCTGGCGGATCTCAATCACGTTCATGATCGCCAGCGCCCGCAGCGCCTCGCGCAGCGATGGCCGGCTCACCTGCATCATGGCTGCCAGCTCGCGTTCCGGCGGCAGCTTGTCGCCGGGGCGCAACTCCCGTTCGCGGATCAACGTCAGCAAGTTATCGACGATGTCTTCCGAAAGCGAACTTTTCTTGAAGACGCCAAAGGGCGATTCGCCCCCCTGTCCGCGCAAGCTAGTCACACCGGCACTTTCCCTTCTTATCTCAGCCTGGCCGCGGCGCGTGCGGGTCAATCAGTCCCGCCGCGGCCAGTTCCGCCCACAACGCCGCAGGAATCGGCGCATAGAGCGCCGTCAGGTTGGCGTCGATCTCCGCCGCCGACACCACACCCACCACCAGCGTCGTCACCGCCGGGTGTGCCTGAGCAAACTGTAGCGCGGCCGCGTTCAGCGCCACGCCATGCCGGGCGCAGGTCGCTTCCAACGCAGTCACGGCCGCGGCCACCTCCGGCGACGGCGGGCGGTAGTTGTGGCGCACCCCCGGCGCGACCCCCGTCGCTAGGATGCCGGAGTTGAAGACGCCGCCCAAGAAGATGCCGATCCCCGCCGCGTGGCAGTGATCCAGGAAGCCCAGCGCCCCCTGCTCCAGCAGCGTATAGCGCCCCGCCAGCAGGAAACAATCGAACTCTGCCTCGTGGGCGAACCGCTGCAACGCTTCCCACTGGTTCATGCCCGCGCCAATGGCCCGCACCACGCCTTGACGGCGCAGTTCATCCAACGTGGGAAACGCCTCCGCCAACGCCTCGTCCTGATGGTGGTCCGGGTCGTGGATCAGCAGCATGTCCACGCGGTCCGTGCCCAGCCGCTGCAGACTGCCTTCCAGGCTGCGCAGCACGCCGTCGCGCGAATAGTCGAACGACACCTTGCGCGTCTCCGCATCCAGCAAACGGCCTACTTTGCTCGACAGCGAATAGCGGTCGCGCGGCACACCCGCCAACGCCAACCCCAGCCGCGTCTCGGCGCGCCCGGCGCCATACAGCGGAGCCGTGTCGAAGTGCGTCACCCCGCGCGCCAGCGCGTGATGCACCGTCTCCACGGCCGCCGCGTCGGAGATCTCAGCGTACAGACCGGCGATGGGCGCCGAGCCGAAGCCCAGCGCGGGCATGTGAATCCCGCTCTTGCCAAGTGTCTTGAGCGCGGGGGTTGGCATGGCGTGCATCCGTCGTTCTAGGCCTCCAACTGCTTGAGGTCGACTTGGCCGCGACTGAGCAGTTCGCGGAACATTGCTACGGTCGCGTCGATGGCCTGCACTAAGGGCGTGTGCGGAACCTTGCCCAGGATCGCGGCCAGCCCGCTGTCGTCCAGGTCATAGG
>CAYJQA010000774.1:0-2280 GCA_964372065.1 uncultured Litorilinea sp. | reverse complement strand
TGTAGTGGACCCCAATAGTTGGACACCATCAGGCCGATTCGGAGAGAGTGGCCTGGCGCCACTGCGCTTCGAACTCGGCAGGGGTGAGGTAACCGAGCGCGGAATGGATCCGCTTGTGCTGGTAGACCTCGTCGATGAAGTGTCCAATCTGAGCGGTTGCCTCGGCCAACGTCGCGTAGTCGCTCAGGTACACTTCCTCTTCCTTAATGGTCCGAATGACCCGTTCGGCATAGCCATTTTCGGTGGCTTTGCCGACGGCCGCCATGCTGATCTGTGCGCCGACCTGACCTAAGCGCTGGACATAGGCCGTTGCCGCGTACTGTCCGCCCTGATCCGAATGATGGACTTCCGGTTGACCTTTCAGTAGCGCCCGGTTCAGCGCCGCCAGCACCAGCTCCTGGCCGAGTGAACGGCTCAGATGCCAGCCGCGCAAGCTACGGGTAAAAACGTCCATTAAGATCGCCAGATAGACCTCGTCACGGGCGAGCTGCACGTAGGTGATATCCGCCACCCACACCTGGTCGGGCCGTTCGCTGACCAGGTCCTTGACGCGATTCGGATAACGCCGATCCCCGTGCTGGCTGTGGGTGGTCTTGGGCACACGTCGTTTGCGCGGCCGGATCAGTCCCAGCGTCCGCATCAGCCGCTGGACCCGCTTGCGATTGACCGTCCAGCCGTCCGGCGAGCGCCGCAATTGAGCGGTCAGTCGCCGGCTGCCATAGGTCGGATGGGCGGTCGCTGCCTGTTCCAACGCCGCCACCAACGTCGGGTCGGTCGGCTGCGCTTGCGGCTGATGATAGTAGCTACTCCGCGCCACCCCCAGCAGCCGGCACACCACCTGCACCGGATACGCCTGTCCGAGTTGGCGGGCTAGCGCTCGCCGCTGCTGGGCCGGGACCCGAACAGCGGCAAGGCTTTTTTTGCCACTTCCAACTCCAGCGTCAGCCGTCCAACCAGCCGTTCCAACTCGGCCACGCGGGCTGCCTGCTCGCGCTCGGCTTTGTCGACCGCCGGGGCAAACACTTGGGGTGCTCGCTCCAGAAATTCGCCCTTCCAGCGATACAGCAAGCTGTCTTTGAGCTGATAGTCGCGGCTGATTTGCGCCACGCTCTTCGCGCCGCTCAACATTTCCAGGACGACTTGCGTTTTGAACTCGGCTGTATGCTCCCGTCGCTGTTTCATGCTCTGTTCCCCGTTGCTTGTCCACTAGCTTATCTCTCTTTCGCTACTGTCCAACTTCTGGGGTCCAGTACAGCCGGGGGGTGAGGTTCCGCGACGCCCAACCCCAAACGGACACCTTGTAGGGGCACGGCATGCCGTGCCCGCTGAATCACCACCTCACGCCGACTCTCGCGGGGGCCACTGCACCCATCCGCTTTGCACCTTCGCCGCCCATCGGGTTCAATCTTGCCGCCGACGCCAACCATCGCGCCGCCTGCCCAACCAAACCCTGTTAGGATTTACAAACGCTTTCTTCACAATATGCTATCATAGAAGTGTTCCGCGCCTGGCGCGTGCCTGAAACGTTGCCATTCTATGCGTGAGGGCTGCGACGCCGGTGTCGGCCGCAGCAGGGGGAGACGCTTCTGATGTCGGTTCCGGTGTCCCATGCCTTTGTCCTGCCCGACGAAAACTTCGCCGACTGGTTCCGCGCGGTCGAAAACTACACCAAGCAGTTCGACCGCGTCGTCATCGTCCGCACGCCGGCCGGTTACGACCTCAACCGCTTCCGCAACGTGTCCGTCGTCCAGACCAAAGGCGTCTGGCTGAACGACAACGCGCTGGAGCACATGCGCCGCATTTACCCCAGCGTCGTCCGCGTGGACGTCGTCACCGCCGAAACCCCGGCGCAGATGCAGACCACCCTGGCCGAGCGCATCACCAAAAAAGACCGCTTCGGCGAAACCATCAACAGTGGCCGCCACCTCAACGACCGCTTCGTCGTCGGCTGGCCGTCAGAGCAGCGCCCGGCCAAGATCGTTCGTCGCTTCAATGATGAAGACGATAAGGGCGTCAAAAACGAAGGCATCGACATCCACGCGCTGCAAGGCACCGGCGTGCGCGCCGCCACCGCCGGCACCGTTGGCGCGGTCATCACCGACAGCAGCGGCGTCGCCAGTTACGGCCAGTACGTCCAGGTCATCACGCCGTTCAAGGACACCGCCTATCTGGTGACCTACGCCAATCTGCGCAAGATCGCTGTCCAGCGCGGCCAGGCCATCACCCAGGGCGATCTCATCGGCTAAGCCGCCGGACCCGCCATCAAGCTCATCGTCCAGC
>CAYJQA010000773.1:0-2283 GCA_964372065.1 uncultured Litorilinea sp. | reverse complement strand
TGTGCAAGTTCTCGGCCTTTGCCCAGGGCATGGACGAGTACACGCAGCAGTTCAACGCGGTGACCGGGTTGGACTATAGCTCCGACGAGTTGCTGCGCTGTGGCGAACGCATCTATAACCTGGAGCGCCATTACAACAACCTCAACGGTTTCCGCGAGGGGTCGGACACGCTGCCCAAGCGGTTCACCGAAGAGGCCAGCACCATGCCGGGATCCAAGGGGCATGTGTGCGAATTGGACAAGATGCTGGTGGAGTACTATGCCGTGCGCGGCTGGGAAAACGGCGTCGCGCCGGACAGCAAGCTGGAGGAATTGGGTATTTTGCAGCCCCATTAGTCACGGTGTTCATAACAGAGGGGCGCGGCATGCCGCGCCCCTCTGTTGTGTTTTCTTGCGCAAGTCGTGGCGGCCAAACTAGCCGCCGCCGCGCAGCGTCTTCTTGTGCAGCTTGGCGAACAGGGCCGCCAACGCGGTCGCATCGCCCGAAAACTCCACGGTCGCGCCGCCCACCTCCAGCGAGCCGATGCGGTTGGGCGTGGCCTTGCCGACGACGGCGCGCCAGTTCTCGCCCTGCATCACGTTCTCCCCTACTTCGACCGCGCCCAGGTCCGCCAGGTACTCTTTCATTAGCCACAGCGGGACGCCATAATAGTCGTGGCGCGTCACCGGCCGCCTCCCACGGGTGGGAAGATGCGAACCTCAGCGGCCTCCGGGATCACCATGTCCAGCCCGTCGAGATAGCGAATGTCGCGCCCGTTGAGAAAGACATGTATCCCGGTGCTCAGGTTGCCCCCGGCGTCGAACAGCTCTTTCTGCATGGCGGGCCATTTGCGGACCAACTCCGCCAACAGGCTGCGAAAGGTGTCTCCTGGCCCGGCGTCCAGCGTGACGGTCGAGCCGTCCACAATCGGGCGCAGCGTGGCATAGACGCGAACTTGCATAGCGATTCCTTGTGCCGGAAAGGGCGGCGACTGGGTCAGCGACCGGGCGGGAAGACGTGGATCTCGTCGCCCGCCTGGATGGGCGTCGCCGGGCCTTCGGCATAGGAGACGTCCTTGCCGTTGACCAGCACCCGCCACATGGGCTTGATGGTCAGGATGTGTTCGGGCGTGAACCACGGGGTCCCGGTATGGTCGATGCGCTCGGCAGCCTGCCATTGGGTGTCAAAGACTTCGGGCCGCGCGGCGGGCAGGTAGTTGAGCGCCTTGCGCAACGCATGTTGGAGCTGTGCGCCGTCATGCAGCCCGATGGTGAGTTCTTGGCGTCCGGTGACGGTACGCAGCTTGCCGAAGAGCGCCACATGCACGGTGAAGTCGCCACTGTCCAGCGTCAGCGCCGTCTGATAGCCCAGTTGCAGCAGGTGCAGGTGGGCGGTGAGCAGCTTGTTCCAGCCGGACAGCGCGACCGTCGCCGTGTCACGCGCCACATCGGCCTCGGTGATATAGCGGGCGAACGCGGCATGGACCAGGCTGAAGGAGCCGGTAACGTAGACGGGCGGGACATGCGTGCGCCGCGGGCCGTGACCGGCGTGGTACTGGCCGGAGCGGAACAGGTAGCGGGCCAGGTCGTCGCTGAGGTCCAGGCCGATGACGCGCGCCAGCCAGACGGCGAAGAAACGGCGGCGCTCGGCCAAATGCTGCGGGTCTGCGCCGCGCTCCCAGCCCAATATGACCGCGGTTTCGTGGTGGCGGAGCAGGTAGTTATAGGTGTCCACGACCAACTCATGGCCGCGCTGCAAGAGCGTCTCAACCGTGTTGAGCATAGCGTGGCGTTCGTCGTCGGTGATGGCCATAAAGGCCAGGACCCGCTGCCATTCTTCCTCCGGGGCAGGGTCTAGCCCGTCCAGGCTCCACGGCGGGGGTGTGTCGGCGGTGAATTTGGCAAATGGATTCATGATGACTCGCTCACGGAAAAGCCCGCGCCAAGGCAAGATGGACGGCCGCGTGCGCCGGAGAGTGTCACTGGCGGGCGTCAGTGTGGGCGCGCAGGGTCGGTGCGTATCCTAGCACGGTTGTGGGGCGCTGACAAAGCCGCGATTGACGGGCGGCGTCATACCAGGATACAGCCACGGCGAAAAAAGAAAGGACCCGGCAGTGAGCCGAGTCCTTCTTTTCGCTTGGGTTACGCCGCTAGGTCAGGCGCCGGCGGCTAAGCCGCCGTCTTCCTGTCCGCACGCGGCGGAGTGGTCAAACGTTACGTCGAGTTAGATCTTCTGCACGTTGGTCGCCGACGGGCCCTTGGGACCCTGCTCGACCGTGAACTCGACCTTGTCACCCTCAGACAG
>CAYJQA010000772.1:0-2289 GCA_964372065.1 uncultured Litorilinea sp. | reverse complement strand
ACATTGTAGTAAGCGCCCAGGATGATCGCGTCTTCCATCAGCGCTACCGGCAGATCCGGCAGCCCGGTGGACTTTCCGATCTGCTTGCGCAAGTTCATCATGACGAACGACGACACCACCGCGGCCAGTCCGCCCAGCACCGCGCCGATTTCGCGCCGTTCGTGGCGTCCAGCGCTCAGCGCGACCCCCGACAGTGCGCCCGACAGCGTGCGCCCGATCAGGGCAGGGGGATCGGTCCGGTTAGGTGTAAGCGGCAGCTTATCGACGACCATTTCGCTGATAGCGGCCACCCAGAACAGCTTCGTGATCCGCGTGGAGCTGAGCGCGCGGGCGGGCTGGGGCAGTAAGGTGCGGATGAAATAGAGGGAGAGGTAGGTGCTGGTCAGCGCAGGCGCCGAAGCGGAGCGCATCCCCGCCACCCAGCCGATCCCGGCGATTTGAAGCAGCAGCTTTCGATTCATTTGAGCGTCTCATTTCGTTAGGCCGACTCTGCGCGCCTTCAATAGCAGTAAGGGGACATCATCGGGTATGCTAGGCACGCCTCAGTACGAATTGTCGCAAAGTGCCGGACAGGGGACAACCGCGTGATGCTCAAACTCTTCTCATGGAACGTCAACGGGATTCGCGCTGCGTATAAAAAAGGCTTCATCGACTGGCTGGTGCAGACGTCGCCGGACGTGCTCTGCCTGCAGGAGACGAAGGCCTCGCTCGACCAGTTGGAGCCGGAACTCTGCACCCCGTCCGGCTACCACACCTATTGGGCTTCCGCCACGCGCAAGGGCTACAGTGGGGTGGCGCTCTACAGCAAGGTCGAACCCCAGAGCGTCCAGATCGGCCTGGGCATTCCCGACTATGACGACGAGGGCCGGACCATCGTGGCCGACTACGGTGACTTCGTGCTGATCACCGCCTATTTCCCTAACGGGGGCCGCGACCTGTCACGCGTGCCGTTCAAGATGGCGTACAAAGAGGCGTTCCTGGACTATATCAACGCCCTGCGCGCCCAGGGCCGCCCGGTGATCTTCTGCGGCGACGTCAACACCGCCCACCGCGAAATCGACCTGGCGAACCCCAAGAGCAACGTCAAAAATACGGGCTTTCTGCCCGAAGAGCGCGCCTGGATCGACAAGATCGTGGAGCAGGGTTACGTGGACGTCTACCGCAACTGCTATCCCGATCAAACCGGGGCCTATACGTGGTGGCCGTTCTGGGGTGGGGCGCGCGAGCGCAACGTCGGCTGGCGCATCGATTATTTCTTCGCCACGCCCGATTTGCAGGATCACATCACCGGAGCCGAGATCCTCGCCGACGTGCCCGGCTCGGACCACTGCCCGATCACCATGACGCTTGACTTCGGCGACTGACCGCGCCCGCTAAATACCGCGGCTTGTCGCCCCTCTCCAACTTGATTGGAGAGGGGACGAGGGTGAGGTCGGCCCATGCGGTCGTGCGCCCTTTTTATCCGGTCAGCCACAGGCTCGCCGCGAAGATGGCGAGGATCATCAAACTGGCCGTCACTTCGAGCGCCGCGCCAATGAAGTAGAACTTGAGCGCCAGCCGCCCCGCGTCGACCGCTTCGCCCCACTGGCCCAGCCGCATAAACTCGAACAGCAGCGCGCCCAGCACCATCCCGGCCAGCGTGCCCAGGAACGGGATCGGGATAAACACGGTGCCGATGATCCCGCCCGCGATGCTGCCCACCGTCGCCAGGCACGATCCGCCCTCGGACTTAAATCCCAATGCGGGCGTCCAAAATTCGGTCGTCGATCCGGCCACCATCACCAGGGTCATCAGCCCCACGCTGACATACGGCATCCGGTCGAAGCCGTCGAGCACGGCGAAGATCACGCCGATGGCCCACACCAGCAGCGGACCCGGCAAAAACGGCACAATCGACAGCAGCACCCCGCCACCCATCAGCACCAACGCGACGACCATCAAAACGGTATCAGACACAGCGCCTCGCTCAAGTGATCTCAATCCGGCCACGCTCATCGTCATAGATTGTAAGCCCGCGCGCCCGGTGACGCCGATCCGCAGGGGCGGGGCTTGCTCCGCCTAGCTCTTTCTTACCCAGAGTCCCCGCGCAACAGGGTTGCGTGGGGTGGTTTCCCCCTCCCTCCTTGCGGGGGAAGGGGCCAGGGGATGGGGGCCAAACGCGCACAACGCGCGCCAGAGACACACCAGCCTACAGCACGGCATTTTCCCCCTCTCCAACCCCGATTGGAGAGGGGGCCAGGGGGTGAGGTGCTCTTTGCCCAAAAATTCTTATGTTGCGTCATTTTGGGC
>CAYJQA010000771.1:0-2296 GCA_964372065.1 uncultured Litorilinea sp. | reverse complement strand
GGTGGTGAGTGAGCACGCCGCGCTGCGACCGGAGACCCGGCGTGTCCGCTGTCTCACCAGGCAGCCACCAGGAGCGCACCGGCCATGACGCCCCGCGCCAACGTCAAGCCCCTCACCCATTGGCTCATCTATAAGGGCTACACCGTGCGCTTCACCCAGCGCGCCGCGACCATCGTGGCCGGTGTGTTGACCACGCCCGCAGGCCCCCTGGCGTTCACCTATGATCCGGTCACACGCGCCGTCACCTTGCCGGATCGGGTCATCCACCTCAACGAATACGGTTGGGAAGTGACGCCCGACCCCACTCCGCCGCCTAGCGCGGCCGCATAAGGCTACTGCCATGTCCACTGCACCCGAGGCCGTCGTGCTCAAGCCCGGCCGCGAAAAGCCCGTCATCCAACGCCACCCCTGGGTCTTCAGCGGCGCCATCGACCACATCCCGGCCACGGCCGTCGACGGCGACATCGTGGAGGTCGTGGCCGCTGACGGGCGCGCCCTTGCCCGCGGCTATCTCAACCGCGCCAGCCAAATCCAAGTGCGGCTGCTCACCTGGCAGCCCGACGAAACCATCGACGACGACTTCTGGCGACGCCGCTTGGCCGCGGCTGTGGCCCGCCGCCAACCGCTGCTGGCCGGCGGCTTGACCACCGCGTGCCGCCTCGTCCACGGCGAAAACGATTACCTGCCCGGCCTCATCGTGGACCGCTACGGCGACTGCCTGGTCATGGAGGCGGGCACGCTTGCCATCGACCAGCGCAAACAGGCGTTGGCCCAATGGCTGCTGGAGTTGACCGGCGCGACCGCGGTCATCGAGCGCAGCGACACCGCGACCCGCCGCTTGGAAGGTATGCACGCCGCAGAAGGCGTCTTGGCGGGAGCCGCGCCGGATAGCCCCATCGCCGTCACCGAAGGCGGTCTACACTTCTGGGTGGATCCGGTCGCGGGCCAAAAGACCGGCTTCTATCTGGACCAGCGCGACAATCGCCGCCGTGTCGCCGCCTATTGCGCCGGGGGCCGCATCCTCAACGGCTTCAGCTACACGGGCGCGTTCGCCGTCTATGCCCTGGCCGCGGGCGCGACGCATGTCACCAACATCGACGCCAGCGTCGAGGCGCTCGAACTGGCCGAGCGCAACCTGAGCAGCAACGGCTTTGACCCCGACCGCGTGACCGAGAACATCGCGGGCGACGTCTTCCAGGTCCTGCGCGACTGGCGCGCCGACCTGTCCCCGGAGGACCATTTCGACGCCATCATCTTGGACCCGCCCAAGTTCGCCCAGAACAAGCAGCAGGTCGAGCGCGCCCTGCGCGGTTACAAGGACATCAACCTGTCGGCGCTCCACCTGGTCAAACCCGGCGGCATTCTTGCCACCTTTAGCTGCAGCGGTTTGGTCAGCGCCGACCTCTTTCAGAAAGTGCTCTTCGGCGCGGCCGTGGACGCCGGGCGCGACCTGCAAATCCTGGAACGGCTCCATCAAGCGCCGGACCATCCCGTCGCCATCACCTTCCCGGAAGGCGAATATCTCAAGGGTCTTATCTGCCGCGTGCTGTAGGGGCCGGTCGCCCGCACACAGAGAACAATTACCGTATGCTCGAGTCATTTCACGCCTTCATCGAGGCCGTCCGGCGCGATCTGCAAGCGCCCTTGCCCGGTCGCGCCGCCCAGTACCGCATGGCCCCCCACCCGCGGCCCGGCGCAGAGAACGGCGACGTCCCCGCGCCGGACGCCCGCCGCAGCAGCGTGCTGATCCTCTTCTATCCCCACGCCGGCGAAATCTACTTCCCGCTGATCCTGCGCCCCACCTATCGCGGCGTCCACAGCGGTCAGGTGAGTCTGCCCGGCGGTCGCCAGGAACCGGGAGATGCCGACCCCACCGCCACCGCGCTGCGCGAGGCACAGGAGGAGATCGGCGTCGCCCCCACGACGGTGGCGGTCATCGGCAGCCTCAGCACGCTCTACATCGCCCCCAGCAACAGCCTGGTCCTACCCGTCGTCGGCTGCACCGACGCGCGCCCCGCGTTTGTCACCGACCCCTATGAGGTCGCCCAGTTGATCGAAGCGCCGCTGCGGGACTTTCTCAACCCTGCCAACTATCGCACCGAGACGTGGGAGTTCCCCAACCGCCAGGCCAGCGTCCCCATCTTCGGCGTGCAGAACCAGGTCATCTGGGGCGCGACCGCCATGATCCTGGGCGAACTGCTGGCGCTGCCCGCCTTTCTGCGGATGCGCGGGCCTGCCCAAGTCTAGAACCTGTTATGCACTTTGGGTGATTGTGGTACGCTTGGGGCATGACCCG
>CAYJQA010000770.1:0-2299 GCA_964372065.1 uncultured Litorilinea sp. | reverse complement strand
AACTGATCCTGGTCGAAGGCGAATCGGGGCTGGGCAAGACGCGCTTGGTCGAGACCTTCCTGGCCGACCGCCACGCCGCGACCGCTTCCGCGCTCATCCTCGTGGGACGCGGCCGCGAACTGGAAAGCCGTCTGCCCTATCAGCCGGTCATCGAGGCGCTGCGCAGCATCGTAGCCACGCCCATGTGGCCCCAGTTGCGCCCCCAGTTGGACTTGGCCCCGATCTGGTGGCAGGAAGTGGCCCGTTTGTTGCCCGAACTCGCCGGGCCGGAGACCGCCGCGTCGGCGGCCCGCACGCCCGACGAATCGCGCCTCTGGGAAGGCGTGCATCAATTCCTGCTCAGCCTGACCCAACACTATGCCGTGATCTTCTTTTTGGATGACCTGCATTGGGTGGACAGCGCCACGCTGGGGCTGCTGGGCTATCTGGTGCGCCAGACGCCGCGTCCGGAAACCACCCACCACGCCATGACCCTTCTGGCCGCGGCCCGGCCGGTCGCGCCGCGCGCCGAGGCCGCCCTGCTCTACCAGTCGCTTGTGCGCGAAGACCATCTGGCGCGGCTGACGCTGGACCGGCTCACCGAAGCCGAGGTGCAAACGTTGGCCCGCGTCCTCAGCCCGCGCTTCGGCTACCCCCTGGGCAGTTGGCTCTATCGCAGTTCCGAGGGCAACCCCTTCATCCTGGCCGAGTTGGTGCGCTATGCCCGCGACCAGGACATCTTGAGCGCCGGCGGCGCGGTCAACCTGCACTTGCTGCCCACCACGCCGGTCGTCCCGCCCACGGTCTACACGCTCATCCAGGCGCGGCTGGCGACGCTCTCCGAAGCGGCCCGGCGCGTGCTGGACACCGCGGTCGCGGTCGGCCGCGAGTTCGAGTTTGAGGTCGCGGCGCGCGCCGCCGGCCGCGCCGCCCTGGCCGCGCTGGACGCCGTGGACGAACTGCGCCGCGCCCGCCTGGTCCATGCCCACGACGACCGGCGCTTCACCTTTGACCACAGCCTGACCATGGAGGTGGCCTATCACGAAGTGGGCGAGTTGCGCCATCGCCTGCTGCATCGCCGTGTCGCCGCCGCGCTGGAAGCCATCCACCATGACCAGTTGGACGAGGTGGCCGGTCTGCTCGCCCAACACTATGCCGAAGGCGACCAACCCGCGCTGGCCGCCAAGTATGCGCGCCGCGCCGGTCAACGCGCCGTGGAGTTGGCCGCCTGGCGCGAGGCTGCCGAGTTCTTCCGCCAAGCCCTCCAGGCGACGCCGTCCGCCGAACAGCCGGGCCTGCAGGTCGCGCTGGGCGCGGCGCTGCTCCATGCCGGCGACCTGGCGCAAGCCGCCGACGTCCTCATTGCCGCGCTCCACGCGGCACAGACGGATGGCGACGACGCCGTGGTCCTGGAGGCGCTGCGCGGGTTAGCCCAGGCGCTCACCCTCCAAAGCCGCTATGCCGACGTCGGGGCGCTGGCCGGTGAATATGCCGAATACCCCCAGCTTGCAGTCCGGAGCATGGCCGAGTTTATGTGGGGGACCAGCCTGTCGCTAGAAGGTCTCGACCTGGACGCCGCCGCCCGCCACTTCGCCGCCGCCGAAGCCCTGACGCCGGACGGCGCCGGCCCCGACAGCGCCCTGATGCGCTGCCAAATCCAGTTTGAGTTGGGCAACCTGGACGCGCGCGCCAACCGGCTGGAGGACGCCGTCCGCCGCTATCGCGACTGTCTGCGGCTGGCCGCGGACCTGCCCGGCGACGATGCGCTGCGCTGGCACATTCTGGCCGAAAACAACCTGGCCTATCACCTGCACCTGCTGGGCGACCCGACCGCCTGGGACCACATCCAGGCGGCGTTGGCGCTGGCCGGCGAAAAGGGCATGGTGATGCTGCTGCCCTATCTGCTTTCCACGCTGGGCGAACTGGCGCTGGCCCAGGGCGAACTGGCGACCGCCGAAGGCGCGTTCCATCGCGGCCTCGCCTATGCCCAACGCTTCGCCCATCCGGAACGCATCGCCGGGCTGACCGCCAATCTGGGTCTGGTGGCGCTGCGCCGGGGCCAGGCGGACATCGCGGTCCAACGTCTACGCACCACGTTGGACCAGGCCGACGCCATCCCCAGCCGCTTCCTGGCGGCCCAAATCCGCCTCTGGCTGGCCCCGCTGCTTCCGCCGGACGCAGCACGCCCCCTCATCGCCGCCGCCCGCGACCTCATCGCCGCGGGAAACTACGACCAACTGGCCCCGCTGCTCGCCGCTGCCGAAGCCGCCCACCCGGCGTAACAAAGCATCCCCTGCCGACCCTGCCCCAACGGAAATCT
>CAYJQA010000769.1:0-2300 GCA_964372065.1 uncultured Litorilinea sp. | reverse complement strand
GACTGGCAGCTTGACCTGGAGGCGGACCTGGGCATCGACTCCATCAAGCGCGTCGAGATTCTGGGGACCTACCGCCAGCGTTTCGGCGTGATCGATGACGACATTCTGGAACAACTGACGGCCAAACGCACTTTGCATCAGATCCTTGACTTGCTCGTGGCGGGAACAGCGTCCAACATCGCCCTTAGCGGGACGGATGCTGCCAAGCGCGAACTGAGCCGCCCGGCCCCCACCCCGGTCACGCTGCCGAGTTCGACACCAGCCGCGGAGACCTATCCCCTGCTGGGCGCGGTGGTGGCTTGGACGGCCAGCGAAGAGCTGGTGACGGAGCGCACGTTTGACCCGGCGGACGACCTGTATCTGCGCGATCACACCTTTGGCGGCGCGGTCGCCACGACGGACCCGGACCTATATGCGCTGGCGGTCATGCCGCTGACCATGAGCCTGGAGATCCTGGCGGAGGCTGCCGCATGTTTGTTGCCGGGCCACACAGTGGTCGGTCTGTACGACATCCGGGCCTACCGCTGGCTGGCATGGGACGACCGCCCCCAGACCCTGCGGATTACGGCGCGTCGGTTGCCCAACGGCGGCGGTGGGGAGAGCGTCTTTGTCGAACTGCGGAATGTCACCGAGGACCGCCAGAGCGACGACCCGCCCAAAAGCCCGGTGGTAGAAGCCAAGGTGATGCTGGCGCGGGACTATCCGCCCACGCCGATTGGCGACCGCGCTGCGCCGCAAGGCGGCCGGGCCTCACGCATCCGGCCTGAGGAGCTTTACACGGAGGTGATGTTCCACGGTCCTGCTTGGCAAGGCGTCACCGGGATCGAGCAGACTGGGCCGCAGGGCATCGTCGCGTCGCTGCGGGCGCTGCCGTTTACGGGCTACCTGCGCGGCGTCGCCGACCCCGCGTTCGTGCTTGACCCCGCGGTGCTGGATGCCGCCGGTCAGGTGATCGGCTTCTGGACCGCGGAGCATCTGACCCAGGGGCAGGTGATCTTCCCGTTCCGCGTGGAGCGGATCGAGGTCTATGGACCCCGCCGGCCCGCGGGCGAGGCGTTGACCTGTGTGGCCGCCGTCAGTCTCCTGGGCGACCAGCAAATGCGATCCGACATTGACGTGACGGCCGCGAACGGTCGCCTGTGGCTGCGGATTGTGGGCTGGGAGGACAAGCGTTTCGACCTGCTGCAGCCGTTCCAGAAGCTGCTGCTCGCGGGCAGCCAAGCCCAAATATCGACCCCGTGGCCGGAACCGATGGCGCGGTTCGCTCAGCGCGGACGGTTCGCTTGCCGCCGAGCGCCGACAAGCCTGCCGTCTGACCGCCCCCTCTGGATGCGCGTCTGGGCGCAGCGCATCCTCAGCCGGGCCGAGCGTGAGCAGTATCAGGCCCTGCGGACACCGGAACGCCGCCGGCTTGAATGGCTGGCCGGGCGCGCCGCGGCCAAGGAAGCGATCCAACACCTCCTGCATGTCGAGTATGGGCTGAGCCTGCTGCCCGCCGATATTGAGATTTCGCCGGACGAGCTAGGCCAGTTAGTGGTCGGAGGCAGTTGGCAGCGGGCGACGGGCATCCTGCCGGTGGTTTCGGTGTCACATACGGAAGGGTGGGCGGTCGCCCTGGCGGGCGTCGGTGGGCGTGCGGGTGCAGCCGAGCAGGCGGCGCGACCGCTGGTCGGCATTGACGTGGAGGACCTCTGCCAGCGCCCGGAGGGCTTCGCCGCTATCGCCTTTACGGACGCGGAGCAACTGCTCCTGGCTGCGCTGCCGTCCGA
Organism: uncultured Litorilinea sp.; assembly: GCA_964372065.1. Taxonomy (GTDB): domain Bacteria; phylum Chloroflexota; class Anaerolineae; order Caldilineales; family Caldilineaceae; genus QEUY01. The sequence continues at coordinate 531 of CAYJQA010000769.1, read as the reverse complement.
TCAGGTCCAGGAATGGGCGGTGCGCTGTTGGTGCGCGAAGGAAGCGGTGGCTAAGGCGCTGGGGCGCGGCCTGGTGGATGGCTTTACCGCTGTCGCCATCAGCGCCCTGGACCCTGGGCAGGAACTGATCATCGTGCGGCTGACCGGACAACTGGCCGCGCTGTTTCCGGAATTGGCGGCGACAACGCTCGCCGTCTACACCAACCGGCACGAGGCATTAGTGACGGCGACGACTATCTGTGAGCCGGTGCGGGATATTGAGGAGACTACTCATGGCCTTTGAGGAACAGGTGTTGGGCGACGTGCTCGAATTGATGCAACAACTGGCGGGGGACTGGGAGTATACGGGCGCGGTCACGTCCGAGACCTACCTCCTCACCGATCTGGGGTTCGAGTCGCTTGATCTGGTGGTGTTGGGGACGCTGATCCAGCAGCGTTATGGCCGCCTGCCGTTTGCGGAACTGCTGGCCGAGATCGGCCAGCGGCCGCGGGAGGAACGCGACCTTACGGTCGGGGAGGTGGTGGCGTATG
>CAYJQA010000768.1:0-2302 GCA_964372065.1 uncultured Litorilinea sp. | reverse complement strand
GCAAAGAGCAGCTTGGCGCCGTGGCGGATGATGCCGCCGTGCTCCTGCGTTACCCCCGGCATAAAGCCCGGCACATCTTCCAGCACCACCAGCGGGATGTTGAAGGCGTCGCAGAAACGCACAAAGCGCGCCGCCTTCTGGCTCGCATCCAAATCCAACACGCCCGCCAGCACGGCGGGTTGATTGGCGACAATGCCCACCGAACGCCCGCCCAAACAGGCAAAGCCGACCAGCACATTGGTCGCCCAATACTCGTGGACCTCCAAGAACTGCCCATCGTCCACAATATGCTTGATGACGGTCTTCATGTCATAGGGCTTGTTGGGGTTGTCGGGCACGATGCTGTCCAACTCCGGGTCCTGGCGCAGGGAGTCGTCGGTGACGGTCTTGACCGCGGGGTCGGCCATGTTGTTGTCCGGCAGATAGCCGACCAAGTGCTGCACCAGGAAGAGGGCATCCTCCTCGTTCTCGGCGGCGAAGTGCGCCACGCCCGACTTGCTGGCATGCACCGACGCGCCGCCCAGCTCCTCAAAGGTCACATCCTCGTGCGTGACGGCCTTGATCACATCCGGCCCCGTCACAAACATGTGGCTGGTGTCTTTGACCATGATCACAAAGTCGGTGATGGCCGGGCTATAGACCGCGCCGCCCGCACACGGCCCCATGATCAGGCTAATCTGCGGCACCACACCGGACGCGATGACGTTGCGATAGAAAATCTCGGCGAAGCCCGCCAGGCTGAAGACGCCTTCTTGGATGCGTGCGCCGCCCGAATCGTTCAGCCCGATAATGGGCGCGCCGTTGCGCATGGCCATGTCCATGACCTTGCAAATCTTCATGGCGTGCGCCTGGCTCACGCTCCCGCCAAAGACCGTGAAATCTTGCGAATAGACATAGACCAGCCGGCCGTTGATCGTGCCGTAGCCGGTGACCACGCCGTCACCCAGAAATTTCTGCTCCTCCAGGCCAAACTCATGCGAGGTGTGGGTGACGAACACATCCAGTTCGCGGAAGCTGCCCTTGTCCAGCAGCAGTTCGAGCCGCTCACGTGCGGTCATCCGCCCGCGGGCATGTTGTTTCGCGATCCGGTCTTCGCCGCCGCCCAACTGGGCTGCGGCTTTCTTTGCCCGCAGTTCCTCAACTTTGGGATCGACGATAGGTTCGTTCAACGCTTGTTCTGCTTTCTTAGGTGGCGACGCCGGCGCGGCCGGAGCGTCGTGAAGGTCAAGCATGATTATGCCTTGGCGACCTGCGCCTGTTGCGTGGGGCCGTGCGTCTGCGCTGTCCGGCGCGCGCCGCGCCAGCCCCAGACCAGGTAGACTACACTCAACAGCGCCGTGACCGTCAGCGTGCTCCACTGAATAAACGCGAGCGAGATAAAGGTCTCCGGGATCTGTGGATAGTAGCCCAGCCCGTAATCGACAAAGTCGCTCAGCCCAAACCAGACCGCCGCGACCACTGCCGCGCGGATCGTGGGCCGGAAGTAGGTCAACAGAAAGACGCCTTGGGCCAGCAGCCCAATATGCGTCACGGTCATCAATACGCTGTCAAAGCTGAAGTCTGGCGCACCGAGAAAGGCGGCCGTGCTGCGCCAGTAGAGCACCCAGGCGGTGATGGTCCAGACGCCATATTTGATCTGGCCAAAGGCGAAGATGCCCAACAGCCACGCCGGCGCGCGGCCAAACCAGACCGCGGCCGCAATCAGCGCCCAGCTCCACACGGCGAAGAGCGCGCCTTGGGCGGCCCAACCGGGCGCTGCGCCCGGCAGCAGCGTGGTCAGCCACACAACCACCGACGCGCCGGCCAGCACTACCAGCGCCCGCCTCCCGGCCGCCAGGTCGGCCGCGGCCCAGTGCCGCTGCGCCACCACCATGAGCAGGCCGATGCCGCCCAGCAAACCGAATAACGGGCAATCGGGGATAAAAGGCCACGCCCACCACGGCGTCGCCGGGTTCGCCATCACATAGCCGTACCAGTAGAGCAATCCGGCAAAGTAGGCCGCAATGTCAATGGTTAGCACCAGCGCCAGCAGTTGCGGCATCACTACCAATGCCTGCGCCCAGCGCACCAGCCCCTTCCACCACGCGACCATCGCCCCTTGCGCCATCCCTTGCACGCTCCCCACAGCCCTGGTCTAGCGCAGCACGCGGATGGGCACACCGCCCACCCTGGCGCCCGGCGCCACATCTCGGTTGACCAGGCTCATCGCACTGACTACTGCCCCATCGCCGATCACCACGCCCGGTAAGATGGTACAATTAGCGCCGATGGTCACATCGGCGCCGATCTGCACCGGGCCAAA
>CAYJQA010000767.1:0-2303 GCA_964372065.1 uncultured Litorilinea sp. | reverse complement strand
GACTTCGCCAAAACGACTGGATATAATCTTACACAACAGCCGGTGGCTGCCTCAGTGTACCACCTCTGGGGCCTACCTCGATGACCCGCCCATCGCAGGTAGGCACGCACTAATCGCCCCTTCCCGATCGGGAAGGGGCTTTATTTTACCGCCTCTGTAGGGCGCGCCCGGCCCGCCGCCAAAACCTACGATTCCCCAACGAAACGCCGCGCCGCGCCGCCCAACCGTCCGAAACCGGTCCAATTCGAGTCCGCTGCGCCATTTGTCGCTTGTGTGGCTCCGGGGACCGCGCTATAATCGCGCTTAATTGCCCCGTTAATCATTGCGTCATGGGGTACGTTCTTGTCGGAGATGGACTTATGCGTCAGCTCTACCTGAGCAACACGTTTCTCAGCGTCGGTGTGCTCATGCTCTGCGGCTTTGGGCTGCTGGAGTTCGCCGGTTTCCGCAGCGATCCGCTGCTCCCGGCCTTCGCCGCCTTCTGCCTCGGCTGCACCGCCGTCCTCGACCGTGTAGCAATCCACCGGCTGGACTAGCGCCCGCTGTCCCCACCCGCACAAACTAATACGACCCACGCGAACGCCGGGTTCCCGCAGGAGCCGGGCGTTCTTTTTGGTCAGCCGGTGTAGCCGTCCGGATGCGCCTCGTGCCAACGCCAGGCGGTGGCGACGATCTCATGCAGGTCCGGGTACTTGGGCTGCCAGCCCAGTTCGCGGCGGATGCGCTCGCTGCCCGCGATCAGCACCGCCGGGTCGCCTGGGCGCCGCGGCCCCACCTCCACCGGGATGGACCGCCCCGTTATCGCCCGCGCCGTCTCGATGACCTCTTTGACGCTAAAGCCCTGGCCGTTGCCCAGATTGTAGGTGCGGCTGCCCCGGTCCAGCGCCCGCAGCGCCAAGATGTGCGCCTGCGCCAGATCGATCACGTGAATATAGTCGCGCACCGGCGTGCCGTCCGGCGTCGGATAGTCGTCGCCAAAGATGCGGATCACGTCGCGCCGGCCCTGCGCCACTTGCAGCACCAGCGGGATCAAGTGCGTCTCCGGGTCGTGGTCCTCGCCGCGCGTCTCGCTGGCGCCCGCCGCGTTGAAATAGCGCAGCGCCGCATAGCGCAGCCCGTGGGTGCGCTCCAGCCAGTACAACATGCGCTCCAAAATGAACTTGGATTCGCCATAGGGGCTGCCCGGCACAATCGCTTCGTCTTCCGCGATGGGAATGCGCGCCGGTTTGTCGAACAGGTTGGCCGTGGACGACAAGATCACACGGAGCACGCCGTGCTCCACTGCGCTTTGCAGCAGATTCACCCCGTTGACCAGATTCTCGCCCAAATAGAGAAAGGGCGCGGTCATGGACTCGCCCACCAGCGTGCGCGACGCAAAGTGCATGATCGCGTCGGGCCGCGCCGCCTGCATCACCGCATCCACCGCGGCCCGGTCGGCCAGGTCGCCCAGCACAAACCTCGCCTGCGGGTGGACCGCCTCCCGGTGTCCCTGCGAGAGGTTGTCAAAAACGACTACCTCCTCCCCCGCGGCGATCAACTGCTCCACCGTAATGCTGCCGATATACCCGGCTCCACCCGTCACCAGTACGCGCATGTTGCCTACCTATCTTGGTCAAGTATTGTCGGTAACCCAAGGTGCCGGTCTGTCATTCCGAGCGTCAGCGAGGAATCTCTCTGCTGCGGTCGCCATGCCAGAGAGATTCCTCCTCGCAGACCGGGAGCCCCCTGGGCGCGGAATGACCGGCCTAGGTCGTTGTCATTACAGGACAACGCCTAGTGATACTGGGGCAGCCAGTCCCCGTGCGCCGCGATCAGGTCGTCCACCAGGCTCCAGATCTGCTCCAGGCTCAACTCGGCCGCGGTGTGCGGGTCCAGCATGGCCGCGTGATAGATGTGCTCGCGCTTGCCCGTCAGCGCCGCCTCGACGGTCAACGCCTGCACGTTCAGGTTCGTCTGCATGAGCGCGGCCAACTGCGGCGGCAGCGCACCCACGGCCATTGGCTGTACGCCGTTCTTGTCCACCAGACACGGCACTTCGACGCTCGCCCCTTCCGGCAGGTTGCTGATCAGCCCGTGGTTGGGCACGTTGCCGTTGATCACGCGCAGCGTCCCCGTCTCCATGCTGTGGATGATGCCCGAACCGTACTCATGGCTGCGGCGTACCGTCAGCTTCGCCTGCGGGTTCACCAGATGGTCGCGCAGCCGCTGCCACCCGGCAATCTGCACCTCACAGCGCCGGATGTACTCGTCCAACGGAATGTTGAACTCCTCCACCAGATCGGGCCGGTCGCGCTTGATAAACC
>CAYJQA010000766.1:2070-2305 GCA_964372065.1 uncultured Litorilinea sp. | reverse complement strand
GGGAAGAGGTGGCGGCGCTCGACGGTGGCGGTGAAGCGGAGCATCATATCGGGCGCTGCTTCGTCGGCTGGCAGAAGATCGACGGCGAATGGAAGGTCGTCTCCCAGATCGTCAACTTCATCATGGACCCGACCCCCGTGGAGTAGATCGCGGCCACCATCTGATAGCACAAGACGGTAGCATAATGACAGCGGGGCCCGGCGCGCCCCGGTCCCCGCTGGCAGGGGTATGGAAA
>CAYJQA010000766.1:0-2060 GCA_964372065.1 uncultured Litorilinea sp. | reverse complement strand
CCAGGGTTGGTCACGCGGCGGCGTCTAGGGTTTGCGGCTCGTCGTCGCCGCCATAGCTGATGCTCTCGTCGTCCACGGCGGGGCGGACGCCCGCCGCCGCACGCAGGGCCTTGGGCTTGACCGGGGTCACGACCGCCCCGGCGCTTACACCAGCGCTCACACTGGCGTCGGCCACCCCACTGACGCCGGTCGGCCCCAAGTTGGCGGCCAGGCCAAAGGCGTCGCGGATGCGCCGGTCGATCTCGTTACACATATCCGGGTTTTCTGCCAGGAAAATCTTGGCATTCTCGCGCCCCTGCCCCAAGCGAATATCGCCAAAGCTATAGAAGGCCCCGCGCTTGCTGATGATGTCGTGCTCGACGCCCAGGTCCACCAGGTCGCCCTCGGTGCTGATGCCCTCGTTGTACATGATGTCGAACTCGGCGACTTTGAAGGGGGGCGCGACCTTGTTCTTCTTGACCGTCACACGCGTGCGGTTGCCCACCACTTCATTGCCCTGCTTGATAGATTGAATGCGCCGGACATCCAGCCGCACGGAGGCATAGAACTTGAGCGCCATGCCGCCGGTGGTGGTCTCAGGGTTGCCGAACATGACCCCGATCTTCTGACGCAACTGGTTGGTGAAGATCAAACAGGTGTTGGAGGACTTGACGACGCCGGTCAACTTGCGCAGGGCTTGGCTCATCAGGCGGGCTTGCAGACCCATGTGGCTGTCGCCCATCTCGCCTTCGATCTCAGCGCGGGGGACGAGGGCAGCCACCGAGTCCACGGCGACCACGTCCAGCGCACCGGAGCGAACCAGCGCCTCGACGATTTCGAGGGCCTGCTCGCCGGTGTCGGGCTGCGAGACGTACAGGTTGTTGACGTCCACGCCGATGCGGGCGGCATAGGCCGGGTCGAGCGCATGTTCCACGTCGATGAAGCCGCACACACCGCCGGCGCGCTGCGCTTCGGCGATTGCGTGCAGACAAAGGGTGGTCTTGCCGGAGCTTTCGGGGCCATAGATTTCGATGATGCGGCCGCGCGGCAACCCGCCCACGCCCAGGGCGATGTCCAAGCTCAAGCTGCCCGTGGGGATGGCCTCCACGTTCATCTTGCTGGCTTCGCCCAGCTTCATGACGGCGCCGTCGCCATATCGTTTGTTGAGGCCCGCCAGGGTCGTTTCTAGGGCTTTCTGGCGTCCGTCTGTGCCCATTCCGTCACTCCGAGACCGTTGCCCGTCCAAGCGTCTGTCTGCCGGCCAAGTTCATCATGCGTGCCGGCGCGCCCAAAGCGTGACTCCAAGGCAACTGTAGCTGTAAGTTTTAGTTTACAGTAAGAATTATGATTACGCAAAAGACCCTAAATCCGGGGGTGTATCTGAAAACGGGGGCAGGTCTTTGTCACCCTGAGCCGTAGGCGAAGGGTCCCGGTGCGCCGGGATGCTTCGCTACGCTCAGCATGACAAAGTGCCCCCAACATGAAATGCATCCTGAATCCGGCGGGTGCGTCCCCGGTTCTTGGCGAGCCGGTCAGGGGATTGCCAATGTGGATGGGCGGTTCTGCAACCGCGCCGGTAACTGCGCGGCGCAATGACCCGGGTCTAGGCCGGTGGGGCGTAGACTTTTTCGCGCAGGGCGAGGATGGTCATGCGCAGCGCCTCGTCGCGCTCCAGGTCTTCGCTCACGCGCTCGACGCCATAGCGCACAGTGCTGTGGTCGCGGCCGCCCAAATGCTCGCCGATGGCGGGCAGCGAGAGGTCGTTTTCTTCCCGCATCAAGTACATGGCGATCTGGCGGGCGTTGGCGATCTCTTTGGTGCGCTTGCGGCCGGTCAACTCCTCGGCGCGCAGGTTGAAGTGCTCGGCAACCAGGCGGATCACGGCGACGGGCGCACAGGGCAGCCGCTGCGGGGCCAGGTTTTCCATGAGCGACTTAGCCAGGGCAAAATTGAGCGCCGTGTTGGTCAACCGCGCCTGCATGATCAGCCGGTTGAGCGCGCCTTCCAGTTCGCGGATGTTGCTGTCGATGCGCTCGGCGACGAGCATGAGCACGTCATAGGGCACGCTGACGCCCATGCGG
>CAYJQA010000765.1:1834-2306 GCA_964372065.1 uncultured Litorilinea sp. | reverse complement strand
ATCAGCCGCCCGCGGGCTTGGCGGCGCGGAACAGGTGGCGCACAAAATCGCCCTGGACGGCCAGCGTCTCTTCCAGCGAGCCGTAGCGGCTGCTGGTCAGCTTGAAGAGCACGATGCCGTCTTTGTGTTCGCGCGCGGCGTTGGGAAAGAGATAGAAATAGTAGACAATGTGCTCGGTGTCCACGTCGGCGCCGGGGAAGCGCTTGTGCGCTTCCATCCACAGGCCGTAGATCTCGCCGCCGCCGTCCAGGGGAATGGGGGCAGAACTAAGATTGTAGTGCCAGCCGTCGGCGTCGTAGCAGATGTCGGGCGCATGGAACGGTTGCGAACTGCGCCCGCCGATCATGCTCAGCCAGATATACTGGCCTTTGTCGTTGCGATAAAGGCGCTGGATGTACTGCTCCGGGTCCAGCAGGATCATGACTTCCTGGTTGGCTTCGGGCACTTCCTCGCCCTGCCAGTCGCCCAGCGT
>CAYJQA010000765.1:0-1824 GCA_964372065.1 uncultured Litorilinea sp. | reverse complement strand
CATCCAGGTCAAAGCGCGCGGTGGCGACGACTTGGGTTTCGCGCTCGGTGCGCTGCCAGTAGTCCAGGTCGGAGATATAGGTTAGCTCGGTGGCGGAGGCGGCGGCCTGGCCGGAGATGGCGGCGTTGAGCCGCGGCCCATAGACAACGGCCACGCCGATCAGCAGCAGCAAGGCGACGAGGGAACTGCGCAGCGCAAACGGGGGCTTGACAGGCTTGATGGCGGTCTCGGATGATGGCACTGTTGACATGCGGCCGCGGATTCCTAGATCACTTCGGGGCGCAACTGATCGCAGCGCAGGATGCGGGTAATGGGCAGCATCAGCGCCAGCACGACCACAAAGAAGCCGATCCCCGAATAGTCGTGGTAGAAGACAAAGCCTGCCTGCGCACCCCAGGTGCGCGCGACAAAGAGCAGCGACGTGACACGCAGGATATTGCCGAGAATAGCCAGCGGCCCCGCCAACAGGACCAGCGTGAGGCGACTCCACAGCGGTCCCTTGACCAGATAGGCGGTGAGGACCATGAGCGCGGTCAGGGCGATCAACGAATTGACGCCGCTGCATTGCGCGCCGATGACCAGGTCGGCGTTGGGCAGCGTGACGGCGTTGCCCACGATCTGCACGTCCAGGCCAAGGATCTGGGCCAACCCGCCGGAGCAGACGCCAGTGAACATCGCCAGCGGCAGCGTGTAGCGGTCCACCAATGGCAGCGGGACCATCAGGGCCAAATAGGCGATGGGAAAGATCAGCCGGCGCACCACGTTAGCGCCGCCAAAGGTCCACACCAGCCCGCCGATCATGAGGATCGTGGCGAAGGACGCCAAATAGTAGGCCCGGTTATCAAGACACCACAGATAGAACGCAAGACCGATCGCGACCAGGACCAGCCCCAGGCTGCTGCCCTGATTGGCGGTCCACGTCAACTGCTGGTCGTGGCGAAAGCGTTGATAGGCCAGGTAGAGGGAGACGGGCGGAATCAACACGCCGTGGCTGTAGTAGTCGTTGGCCATCCATTCGCCCCATAGCCATTGCCAGGCGGGCCAAGTGAGAATGCCCAACACCAACGCCGCCGCCAGCGGCACGAGCAATGCGCGCAAGTTCGATCCGTTCATCCGCTACGGTCGCAGGCGCGCTGCCCGCGCCACACTCCTGGACAAAGACAATCCGTCACGGGGTGAGGATACCACGCCCGCCGCCCGGCGTCAAAGTCCCACCCCGAACCGGGTATGCCAAGTATACGAAAATTGGGGCTTGACTTGCCAGTGGCTGGAAGGTGCATAGTAGAAGCGACGACGCCATGAGGAGGCATGATGCGATTCAAGATTGGGGAGTTCTCTTTGATCAGCCGCGTCCCGGCCAAGACGCTGCGCTATTACGACGAGATCGGGCTGTTTTCGCCCGCCGCGGTGGACCGCTTCACCGGCTATCGCACCTACACGGCGGACCAACTGCCGCGGCTGAACCGCATCCTGGCGCTGAAGGAGATGGGGCTGTCGTTGGCGGAGATCACCCGCCTCCTCAACGAGGATGTCTCGCCCGCCGAACTGCGCGGGATGTTTCGGCTGCGAGAAGCGGAAGCCCGGCGGGAGGCGGCGGACGCGCAGGCGCGCCTGGCGCGGGTGGCGATTCGACTTAACCAAATCGAACAGGAGGGCAAGATGCCGGAACAGGATGTTGTCATCAAGCGGATTGCGCCGGTGCGCGTGCTGGCGCTGGACCAGACTTTGTCGACCGGGGAGCAGGTGGGGCAGTTGTTCGGTGAGTGCTGGATGACCTTGCAGCAGCAGGGCGTGACGCCCGTGGGGCCGCCCATGATGTTGTAC
>CAYJQA010000764.1:0-2307 GCA_964372065.1 uncultured Litorilinea sp. | reverse complement strand
CGATGTTGCCGCCGACCAGCATCACCGCGCCGACCTCGGAGATGATGCCGCCGAAGCCCGCCACGATCGAAGCTACGACGCCGATGCGCGCTTCTTCCAGGACGGCCCAGGTCGTCTGCCAGGGCGATGCGCCCAGGCTGCGGACCTGGAGGCGCAGGGCAGGGTCAACGCCGGTGACGGCGGCCATGCTGAAGCCCGCGACCAGGGGGAACGCGATGATGATCTGCGCCAAGATCATCGCGCCCGGCGAAAAGAGGGACGGGACGAAGGGCAGATTGAGGCTGCCAAGCGGCCCGCTGCGCGAAAGCACGAGGTAGACAAAGAGGCCGACGACTACCGGCGGAAAGGCCATGCCGGTGTAGATAACGGAGATCACCAAGCGCCGGCCCGGAAAGCGCGCCAGTCCCAGGCTCACGCCGGCGGGAATGCCCAGGAGCGTGCTGATGAGCAGGGCCACGCCGGATACGCGCAACGATAGCGAAACGATCTGGCCAAGGGTTGGGTCGCCGGTGAAGATGAGCCGCAGCGCCTCGACCAACCCACTGAGAATGTCGCCGATGGTGTCCGTGCCCCTCTAGAGTTCGGCCAAGACCTGGCCCATGTGGGTGGTGGTATAGCCCCCCAGCGCCGCGACGCGCCGCAAAAACGCAGGCGCGGGGTTCCGCAGAATCTCCAACAGCGGGGCCAACAGGTCACTTGCGTAGTAGTCGGCGGGAATCACCAGGTCGTAACGTTCTTCGACCAGCGGCAGAAAGCCCAGGCCGTGAGCGTGGGCGGCGGCCTGGATGCCCAGACCGCAGTCGGCCTCGCCATCGGCGACCGCGGCCGCGACCGCGGTATGGGACGCTTCTTGGCGTTCGTAGCCGCCGACCTGGTCGGGCCGGATGCCTCTGTGCTGGAGTTCCAGGTCGAGCAGGACGCGGGTGCCTGCCCCCGGCTGGCGGTTGACAAAGCGCACGCCGGGCCGGGCCAGGTCGTCGAGCGCGGTCAGGCCCAGCGGATTGCCGGGGGCGACCATCAGCCCTTGAATGCGCGAGACAAAGCCGAGCAGGATGGCCCGTCGGCCATGCGCCGATAGGATGCGACGGACGGCGGCGCGGTTATAGTCGCCGGTAGCCGCGTCGAGCAGATGGCAGCCCGCCAAGTGCGCGGCGTTGCGTTGGAGCGCGCGCAGCCCGTCTTCGCTGCCAACATGCGCCGAGAGCAGCGTCACGTCCGGGTGCTGGGCGTGGAGATAGTCGCCCAGCAAGTCCAGGGTCAAGTCATGGCTGCCCACCGCGACGATCGTGGTCGGCAGGCGGGGGCGGGCCGCGGGGTCAGCCAACCGGGATTGGGTGAAGGGAGCAGCCAGCCGCAGACCGGGGACGGCGGCATAGCGGTCGGGCGTGGCGGTCACCAGGGTGGCGTCGAGCAGAATCGCTTGTGCGGCGATCATCTGCACGTGAGCGGCGGTGGCGCGCGGGTCGGGTCCCCAGGCGACGGCGATGCGGCCGAGCGCGTCGGCGGCGGGCGCGTCGAAAGGCACGATCACCAGCGGCAGCAAGAAGGCGGCCAGCGCCCGGCGGTTGCGTTCCGGGTCACGGCTGTGTTCGACCCGGGCTTGGAGCGCGGCCACCGTCAACGCGGAGACGCCCACCTCGCCCGGCGCATAGCCGGACAGCAACTCCGCCAGGCGCGGCGGCCGTGTGCGAATGAGTTGGAGGCAGAAGGCAGTGTCCCACAGGAGATGGACGCCGCCCGCCGCCGGGCTAGTCGTTGTCATCGGCGGCGAAGTCCTCGTCAAACTGGGTCAGGCTGTCGAGCAGAACGTCCCAGGGCGCGGTGTGAGGGAGCAAGACGACGGCGCGGCCGACGCGCTGGATAAAGACGCGGTCGCCGTCGAAGCGGTACTCCTTGGGCAGCCGGACGGCCTGGCTTTGGCCGTTGGGGAACAACTTGGCGGTCTGCATGGCGCTACTCCGCTCGGTAAGGCGTTGGGAAATGCGGACTCCGGATAGTATATATCAATCATATAGATTGTGCTAGGTGTCGGCGGCGCTGTCGCCCCCAGCGTGCTGGACAGCTATCCCGATTGCCCAGCGCCCACCTCGATTGACAGCCCATGCACGCTTATGATAGGCTTGCCGTGCGATTGGTCTGACAACTCTGCCGATCGCAGTCCGGCTCTCCGTATCCCGTAGCAATCCATCTGCATAGTCTGTCGCGTTTCACCGCCGCACGTCGATAACGGCTGGTTTCTCCCTGGAGCCAGCGCCCAAGCGAGTGTCGTCCGGCGTGCGCGTAACCTGGTACTGGGAAGGCCCATGC
>CAYJQA010000763.1:249-2310 GCA_964372065.1 uncultured Litorilinea sp. | reverse complement strand
CTGTTACAACCCAATCTGATTCCCAGCCAGGTAGCCCTGGCCTGCGACCGACCACGGCGCTGCCCGTGGACGTGCGCGGGGGCGCGCACGCCAACCTGATGGGCGAGGGGACGGTCACGTTCGTCCTCCATGTGCCGGCCAAGCCCTATGTGAGTCTGGTCGGCGACTTCAACGACTGGGATGCGCGGGCGCACCGGATGGTGACGGACGGCTCCGGGACGTGGTGGATCACCTTGCCCCATCCCGGCCCCACACGGTACGGCTATTACGTGGCGATCGACGACCAGGCGCACGCGTGGGTCGGCGATCCGTATGCGAAGGAAGTGCGCTGGGACGGCGACGAAGGCCACGCGTATCTCCCCGCGCCGGAACCCGCCTTTGTCTGGAGCGACCAGGCATGGCAGACGCCGGCGCTGCGTGATCTGGTCATCTACGAGTTATGTGTGCGCGACTTTGCGGGGGAATGGCGCGACGACAAGCCGCACTATGGAACCTTCCGCGGGCTGATGGACCGCCTGGATTATCTTGTGAGTTTGGGTGTGAACGCGGTGGAGTTGATGCCGATCCTGGCGTTTCCGGGCGACTCGAGTTGGGGGTATAACCCGGTCTTCTACTTTGCGCCCGCCCAGGCCTATGGCTCGCCCGCCGACTTCAAGGCGTTGGTGGATGCGTGCCACCGGCGCGGCTTGGCCGTGATTTTGGATGTCGCGTTCAATCACGCCTGGGGTGAGCATCCCTACTATCGTGTCTACCCGCCCATGTACGGGGAGAAGGGCGAGTGGTTGGCGGACTGGAACCCCTACTTTCACCACACGCCTGCCGATGTGAATATGTGGGGAGGTGTGGACTGGGACCACTTTACGCCCATCACGACGCGCTATTTTCAGGATGTGGTGCGCCACTGGCTGCAAGAGTACCATGTGGACGGTTTCCGGTTCGACTGGGTGTGCGGGGTCGACTATGACAGCGGCGACCCCATGCGGGCGGGCTTCAACCCGTTTCACGGCATCAGCGCGCTGGCGTGGGCCGCGCGCCAGACTAAGCCGGACTGCATCCTGTGTGGCGAGTTCTGGACGCTGCCATCCGCCAATCCGGCGAAGAACGCGTCGAGCATGGTCACCCAAACGGAGGTGGACGCCTCCTGGAACGGCCGCTTCCATCACACGCTGGAACTGGTGCTAAACCAGCGATGGGAGTGGGAGAAGCAGGACATCTGCCGCGCGATTGGGGGCTATCGCGAGGATGGTTATTGGATGGCGTCGCAGGTGATCAACTTCACCGCGAGCCATGACGAGGTCCGTCCGGAGCACGAGATCAAGTATTACAGTTGGCAGAACATGCAGCGCCCGCCGGGCATGAGTGTGCCGGAACTGGCGCTGCGTAAGGCCAAGCTGGGACTGGTGGCGCTCTTTGGCGCGCCCGGCGTACCCCTGATCTATGCCGGCCAGGAGTATGGCGAGGATGCCCCGCGCACGATCGATTTCTGTCCCTTGAACTGGGATCGCTTGGACCGCGCCAGCCATCACCGGCATATGGAACTGGTGCAGCGCCTGGTGGCGGCGCGCAAGCGGTCGGCCGCGCTGCGGGGGGATCATATCCTTTTTGCCGAAGACGATTTCGCGCGCGACCGGGTAGTGCGCTGGCAGCGCACCGAGCCTGGCGGCGAGACGGCGCTGGTCGCCCTCAATTTTGGTGAGACGGCGCGCCAGGTCAGCGTTGATGTGCCTTACGCCGGGCTGTGGTATGAGGTTGTCGGCGGGCATGTGCGCCGCCTGGAGGCCGGGCCGGCCTCCTTCGAGCTTGGTCCGTGGCAAGGAGTGCTGTTGACATCACCACCGGCGGCGCGCACAGGCCGCGTCTGACGTTTGAGTTTTCTCTATCAGGGTCGGATCGACCCGGACGGGTGGGGCGGCTCAAGGTGGGCGACTCAGATCGGACGGGCAGCCGGCTGGACCCGTGGCATCTTGCGGAGGCGGCATTGCCGCGCGTCATCATCGAGCCGGTAACGGTACAGTTGTGAGGAACAAGGAGGTTATCTGATGCAAGCGGCGGCGCTCTATC
>CAYJQA010000763.1:0-239 GCA_964372065.1 uncultured Litorilinea sp. | reverse complement strand
GGGAAGAAGGCCCTGATGGCGGTCACAGGGCTGGTCTGGATTGGCTATGTGACCATGCACATGTACGGCAACTTGAAGGTCTTTCAAGGGGCCGACCATTTCAACGAGTATGCCGAGGGGCTGCGGTATATTGGCGCGCCGATCTTTGGTCATATGCATCTGCTGACGGTGGCGCGCGTCGCCATGGTGGTGTCGATAGTCGTGCACGTGTGGGCGGCGCTGACGCTGTACCTGCAGGC
>CAYJQA010000762.1:0-2311 GCA_964372065.1 uncultured Litorilinea sp. | reverse complement strand
GGTGTCGCGCCAGGAAACGGCGCGGCCACTGTTGACACCCGGCGAAGTCATGCAATTACCGCCCGATGAATCGGTGGTGATGGTCTCCGGTCATGCCCCGATCAAGGCCAAGAAGCTGCGCTATTACCTTGACGCCAACTTCAAGCAGCGCGTACTGCCGCCGCCCACGTTGACGTTGGGGCGCTACGCCGACGTGCCAGCGGCACGCGCCGACGACTGGAGCGCCTTGGCTGTCCCAACTGTGCTTGCCACTTCCGCGACGGCTGGGCGGGGTGAATCGGCCGATGACGGCGGCCCCCGCCAACAGCCCGAGCTGTCCGAGGTCGCCACCTACAGCCCCGAACCCGAACAGTCGGCCAGCGACTTGTCGCTGCTCGATGACGACGATTTCCCGCTTCCCCTCCCATCCCAGTTCGACCCGCGCTTGCAGCGCACGGCACGGCTGGCCGCTCTCGACCCTGACGACGGAATCCAGCTATGACCCAAGCCCGCCTGAATCTCTTTATCCAACATGACCACGCCAAGCGTCTGGACGAACTGGCCGCCAAGAAAGGCGTGTCTAAATCCTCCATCGTCGCGGCGGCGCTCGCATCCTGGCTATCACCGGACGCGGGTGACCAGCGCGAGGCGGCCACCGCCAAACGGCTGGATCGGCTGTCACGCCAGTTCGAGCGCCTGGAGCGTGACCAGAACATCCTGATCGAGACGCTGGCGCTGTACGTGCGCTACTACCTCACAGTCAGCACGCCAGTGCCGGAGGCCCATCAGGAAGCCGCGAAAGCACAGGGCAAGGCGCGCTTCGAACAGTTCATTGAACAACTCGGCCGCCATGTGCTGCGAGGGCGCAGCTTGGTCAAGGAGGTCTACGAGGAAATCCAGCCTGATTCCGCACGGCTGGCAGAAGCGGCCATGCAGGAGGACGGAGCATGAGCGCCGTCCCAAAATTGCCACCCGAGTTGCCATCAGTGCCGCCATCATCCGCCGCTATCTCGCTGGACCGGCGCATCCGCATGCTGCGCACGGCGATGGGGCCACTGATCGCTGCCGCGCTGGAAGACCCAGATGTGGTGGAGATCATGCTCAACCCGGACGGCTCCTTGTGGATTGATCGGCTGTCATCGGGCCGCTCGCCGATGGGCGTCAAACTGTCCGAGGCCGATGGCGAACGCATCATCCGGCTGGTTGCGGCCCATGTCGGCACCGAGGTACATCGCGGCCAGCCACTACTGACCGCAGAGCTGCCGGAAACGGGTGAGCGCTTCGAGGGCATCCTGCCGCCCGCCGCGCCGGGGCCGGCC
This sequence comes from uncultured Litorilinea sp., assembly GCA_964372065.1. Classification (GTDB taxonomy): domain Bacteria; phylum Chloroflexota; class Anaerolineae; order Caldilineales; family Caldilineaceae; genus QEUY01. Next base: position 1,013 of record CAYJQA010000762.1, on the reverse strand, counting down.
TTTGCCCTGCGCAAGCGCGCCGTGAGCATCATCGGCCTGGAGCGCTATGTCGCCGACAGCATCCTGAACGAGGAACAAGCCGAGTTCCTACGCCGCGCGGTGCGCGAGCGGCTGAACATCCTGATCGCCGGGGGCACCAGCACCGGCAAGACCACGCTGGCCAACGCCTTGTTAGCCGAGATTGCTGCCACCGGCGACCGGGTACTGGTGCTCGAAGACACCGTGGAGCTTCAATGCGCCGCCCGCGACCACGTATCGCTGCGCACGCGGGCCGGCGTAGTGTCGATGGCCGAGCTGGTGCGGGCCACGATGCGGCTGCGCCCGGATCGCGTCATCGTCGGCGAGGTGCGCGGCGGCGAAGCACTGGACCTCATCAAGGTCTGGGGCACCGGCCACCCCGGCGGTATCGCCACGATCCACGCCAGTTCTGCCCACGGCGCGCTGCTGCGCATGGAACAACTGATCCTCGAAGTCGCCTTGACTCCGCCGCGTGCGCTGATCGCCGAGGCGGTGAATGTTGTTGTCTTCATCGCTGGGCGTGGCCGCGCCCGCCATGTTCAGACCATCGCCCGCGTTGTCGGCTTCGACAGCCACGGCTACCAACTCGACGACGCGCTCGCGCCGCCGCTTCCGATTCTTTCGCTCCCTTCCTCAACCATCCCTGGAGAACTGCCATGACGCACACCGTTTTTTCGACTTCCCGCTTTCCTGTAAATCCGCATCTGCGGCTGGCGCTACACGTCGCCGTGCTCGCCGCGCTGATGTTGTGCCTGGCAACGACTGCTCACGCGGCCGGCTCCAGCATGCCCTGGGAAGGGCCGCTGCAATCCATCCTTGAATCGATCCAGGGGCCAGTGGCTCGCATCGTCGCGGTAATCATCATCATTTCCACCGGCCTGGCGCTGGCCTTCGGCGATACGTCGGGTGGCTTTCGCAAGCTGATCCAGATTGTGTTCGGCCTGTCCATCGCGTTCGCCGCGTCCTCGTTCTTCCTGTCGTTCTTCTCGTTCTCG
>CAYJQA010000761.1:0-2321 GCA_964372065.1 uncultured Litorilinea sp. | reverse complement strand
CTCTTCTGATGGCGTGGCGGCCTGGTACGATGGCATACCAGTACACAGGACGACTGTCCCGCACCCGTCGCGCGGGGACAGTTGCTCTCGGCGGAGCGATTATGTGTTGGGACGAACCGGCGGTTCGATGGCAAGGGCGGCGCGCATGGTCTCTTCGGCTTCGTGCAGATGGTCGTGCATGGTCTGCCGCGCGCCTTCCGGGTCGCCCCGCCGCACTTGCTCCAAGACAGCCCCGTGATAATGCTGGGTACGCGCCGACGCGCCGGGCACATCAAACGACATTCGCCGCACCGACGTCAGAATGTCGGCCAGCGAATCCAGCAGCAGCGAAAACAAGATGTTTTTGGTGGCCTGCGCCAACAGGGCATGAAAGGCCATATCATTGCCCAGCCAACCGTCGCGCGAATCGCCCACCTGCGCCGCCTCGGCCATGTTGGCGTCCATGGCCGCGATGTCCGCGTCGGTCCGGCGCTCGGCGGCCAGCCCGGCGATCTCCACTTCCAGCATACGGCGCACTTCCAGGATCTTCTTGAGGTCCAGACCGGGATGGCCTACACGCAAGAAGAGAGCCATCGACTCGGCCACATCGCCCGCGCTGGGATTACGGACGACCGTGCCGCTGCCCGCGCGCACTTCCAGCAGCCCCTGTGCGGTCAAGGTCCGCACGGCCTCACGCACCACCGTCCGGCTGACGCCAAACTGGCGCGCCAGTTCGCGTTCGGGCGGCAGCCGGTCGCCGGGCCGTAACTGCCCCGCGACGATGTATTGCTTCACCTGTTCGGTGACGCGCGCGGCCAGCGTGGAGTCGCGCTCGAGGGTTCCGAATAACTCACCCGCCGGGTTCGCCGGGGTGGAACTGATCATGGCAGTCGGTCGGTCTTGGTTGGGCAGACACATGGAATGCGGTATGCGGTCATACCAATTCCAATCTACACCCATCCCCGCGACGTGTCAAGGGGGTGGCGAAAATTCCGGCACATCTCACGATCGGGTGGAAATGTCGCTCTGAGGGGGAAGCCGCGAGGATCGCGGGGGAGTCGCATAGCGGCGGGGAATGCCGCCCGGCGCGACTTACGCCGCCGCCGCAATCGCGGCGAGGCGGGCGCCGGTGACGCGGATCAGGTCGTGCGGGTCCAACTCCAGTCCGGCCAACGGGTCGCCGCGGCTGATGTTGACGTGGGCGCAGGCGGCGACGGCTACATCCATGATCACCGGCACAGCAGCGGGTAGGCCGATAGGATTGACCGCGCCCTGCGGATACCCAGTCACCGCGGCAATCTCGGCGGCGGTGGCGAACTGGAGCCGCTTCCAGTCCGGCGGCAGGCAAGCGCGCACCGCCTGGAGGTCCAGCCGCGCCGCGCCTGTTACACACGCCATGACATAGCGCCCGCCGCGCTCACGCAGCAGCAGCGACTTCACCATCTCTGCGGCAGCCACACCGCGCGCTGCCGCCGCATCCGCCACAGTAAAGACCGGCGCGGCGTGCGGCAGTACCCGATAGGCGATCCCCTGTGCGTCGAGGATACGGGTCGTCTTGATCTGCGGCGTCTCCATGCGCTCCTCACTTGCACCGGCTGTCGGCAAGCAAACGCACGGGCCACTGCCACAAATTGTCGCAATGGCCCGCACGGGTTGTCTCTATTAGGTTGCGGCGTTAGCTAGCGCGCCGCCGCCTGCTTGCCGCGTCTAATTGGCGACGTAGACGCAGGTGGCATACACGTCAACCGTAAAGCTCACGTCGGTAATGCCGGTGTTACGGAAGCCCACGGTCCAGCCGCCGGCGCTCGGATAGGAGCCGTCAACGCCCAAGGCAGGAGTCCAGCCAAAGGTGACCCGATAGCCGCCGCCCACCACGGCCTTGCCCGCCGGGCAAGCCGCCTGCGCCTGGCCGCTACTGCCGACCGCGCCCGCCTTCAGCGTCAGCGTGGTCACGGCCTGCACCACCTGGTAGCCCGACATACCGGGAGGGCCGATCGGCCCCACCTCGCCTTGCGGGCCGACTTCGCCCTGTGGCCCCACCTCACCCTGCGGGCCAACCTCGCCCTGCGGACCCGGCTCACCTTGCGGGCCGGCGGGACCAACTTCACCCACCGGACCCGGTTCACCAGTCTCACCGACAGGACCCGGTTCGCCAGCCGGACCAGGTTCCCCAGCGGGACCAGGCTCACCCTGCGGACCCGGTTCACCGGCGGGACCTGGCTCGCCAGCAGGACCCGCGGGGCCAGTTTCACCCGCAGGGCCTGGTTCACCCGCAGGACCCGGTTCACCAGCGGGACCAGGCTCACCCTGCGGACCCGGTTCACCGGCGGGACCTGGCTCGC
>CAYJQA010000760.1:0-2326 GCA_964372065.1 uncultured Litorilinea sp. | reverse complement strand
CCGCCGAATAGAACATACGTACAACCATTGTCCCCCGCCGCCGGGGATGCGTCAACCTGCCGCGCCAATAAGAAAAAGCGGGAACGCCATTGTTCCCGCTTCTGCCGGAGACCTGCGTCTCCGGAGCCTACGGCTTAGTATAGCATACGCCCGCGTGCGGCAATGAATCCCATTCTTGGGGCGCCGCCGTCCCCACGCGGTTGCCCCCTGCCCCCGCCGATGTTACCATCCTACGCAATCCGGCGCATGTTGACGCCACACCGACCTGGACCGCTGCCACCCACATGCCCGCTACCTACTGGTTGTTCGTCGTGTTCACACTCCTGCTCACCGGCTTCGTCGCCTATGCCACGGTGCGGTCGGCGCGCCTGCTGGAGCAATGGCCGCCGGACCTGAACCCCCTGCTGATTCCCGGCGAAAACGTGCTGCGCGTGCTGCTGATCGCGGTCTGTCTCGGCCTGAGCCGTCTCAGCGGACTAGCGCCCGCCCAGCTTGGCTGGCGCTTCGACCGCGCCCTGCCGGACATCCTCTGGGGCGTCGCGGCGGGACTTATCCTCGCCGGCCTCTACATCGTGCTCACGCGGCGATTGGTCGCGGTCACGGGCCACCGCTTTTATCGCACCACGGTCCTGCGCCTGATCGTCCCGCGCACACGCCGCCAGTTGGCTTGGGTCCTGCTGGTCATGGGGCCGGTCGTGCTGACGGAGGAACTGATCTTCCGCAGCCTGCTGATTGGCGGCCTCGCCCCCCTCGCGCCGGCGAGCTGGCTGGTCCTCGCGGGTGGGCTGATCTTTGGCGCGCTGCACAGCCCCCAGGGGCGCTGGGGCATGGCCGCCGCCGCGGTCGCCGGGATCGGGCTGGGCTGGGCGCTGGTGGCGACGGGGAGTATGGCGCTGCCGATCGTCGCCCATTACGTCACCAACAGCGCGCAAATCGTCCTGGCCTACCGGCTAGGCCCACAGGTCTACTCGGTTGATTAGCGTGGATCAAGCAAGCGTCAACGTGCGCTGACGCCGAGGAAACCGCACGGTGGGCGCGGCTAGACCGCCCGCACTTCGTCGCCCTGCGGCGGCAGCGACGGCGTCTCATACAAACCGGCGCGGCCGTTGCGCCGGATGCGCATCAACTCCGCCACCATCGTCACCGTGTCGTGGACGGGGCGCACGCGGCTTTCGTCACGATAATACCAGTCCACCGGGATTTCCACGATGGGGATGCCGTGTCGCTGGGCAATGTAGAGCAGTTCGACATCAAACCCCCACCCGTTGATGCGCTGCAGGGGAAAGACCTGGCGCGCCGCCTCGCGGCTAAAGCACTTAAAACCGCACTGGGTGTCGTTGATGTCCGCCACCGCTAACCAGCGCACCAGAAAGTTAAAGACGCGCCCCATCAGATGCCGGTATTGCGGCTCGCCGTGACGCTGCGCGCCGGGGACTTCGCGGCTGGCGATCGCGATCCCATAGTCGCGGCGCTCGATCTGCGGCGGCAAGAAGCGCGGCGTCACCTCGATGGGGACCGACAGGTCCGTGTCGCTGATCAAGAGATACTCGCCGCGCCCGGCCAATACGCCCGCGCGCACCGCGTTCCCTTTGCCCTTGGCGCTGTGTAAGAGGGCGATCTCAAATGGGTCGCCGGGCCGCACCTGGGTCGCGATGAACTCCTCCACCACTGCCGAGGTGCGGTCGGTCGAGCCATTCTCCACCACCAACACCTCGGAGCAATAGGGCTGGCCGCGCAAGAACTCGGCAACCCGCACAAGCGTCGGCGGCAGACGCGTCTCCTCGTTGTAGGCCGGCAATATGACCGTGAGAAACAACCCCTGCGTGCCTTCGCTCACAAAACGCCAGTCCCTCAGCTATTTCATCAAGCTGGTGAGGGCCATATAGGAGCAAATCTGCACAATGACCGCCCCGGCCCACAGCATATACGCGCCGGTGCGCTGTTGGCGAAAAGCCATCCACAGCCCCCACACGCCGTTGAGCAGCCAGGCCAACAACCCCATGGCCGGCAGCAAGAAAAGTGCCGTCTTTTCACGCACGACGTCCGGCAGCCCATCACTATTGTAGTGAAAAGCCAGCGCGTCGGGCAAATTCGGAAAGCGTACCATCAGCAGGCCGAAGAGCACCAGCGCGCCCACCATCCCCGCCAGCAGCAGCGCCGGTCCCACCTGGTCGCCGCCGAAGAGCCGTTCCCACCAGTTCGCGCGCACCCGCGCCAGCGACATTTCCGCCACCGGCCCCAACCGGTAACGCGCTTGCAGCGCCGCGACAAACTCGTCGGCATGGCGCGGCGACAGCGCAAAGACTATCTCGCCGGTGTCCAGCAG
>CAYJQA010000759.1:0-2333 GCA_964372065.1 uncultured Litorilinea sp. | reverse complement strand
CCAGACCGGGCGCGGTTGACGGTTGCTGAGCTTGGGCGAACGCCCTGTGACCCCCAAGGACGAGGACGATAGCTCGACCGGCACTGATGAAGACGATGTGATTCTCAATGCCTACTACGATAAAGATGATTCGGTCGATGCGGCCAAGGGGTATTACTTTGACGAGAAGGACGACTTTGGCGAGTTTGAGGACTTGAGTGACGGTTGGGTGGACATCGTCGATTACAAGGACGGCACCCATTACTTTGTCAAGAAGGACGAGTACGATGCCTTCCTGAACCCGGTTGCCAAGACCAAGCCGACGACGGAGAACAAGCCCAAACCGGCGCCGGTCACCGCCTATATCGCGCCCGACGATGACTGTAAGTTGACCTTCCAACTCATGGACCCCGGCGAAATTCAGTCGCACATCGAGTGCAACGAGAAGCCGGGCTGGAGCATGGTCACGATCCTGGACGACGAAGGGTCATCCGACTACTTCGTCAAGACCCCTGACCTCAACACGTTCTTGGGGGTGGGGACCACGAGCAAGACGAAAACCGAGACCCAACCCAAGGAAGAGCCGGAGACCGGGTTGGACCCCGCCGACTATCCTGCGGGCGACTTCGAGCAGGATATCAAGGGCTTCTTGACGCTGCCCGCCTCGTTAACCGAAAAAGGCGCCTACGACACGCAGGTGGAACTGTTCCCCGGCGAAAAGATCACGGCGCACGTCACCGACGAAATGACCCAGGCCAATGGCCGATGTAGCGTCGTCTTCATACGGGAAACCTACTACGTGCCGCTCAAGATGTTGGTGCCCAAGAAGGCGCAGGACAAGCTGGCGGTGGCTAAGGTCGTCGAAACCAACCCGACGCCCGAACTTACCTCGAAGACGGTCGAGAAGGAAGAGCCGATCGAGGAAGAACCCCTGGAAGAAATCACGCCCACCATGGAGCCGATTTCCTTCCGCGGCAAGGACTGCCTCGTCTACTTCGAGTGGGAAGAATGGGACATGTTGGAGCAACAGCAGGGCATCACCGGCGAGATGCTCAAGAAGCTGACGCCGGGCCAGGTGGAGACTTTGGCCTACGAAATGGGGATGGAACAAGAGACGGTGCAGGCCAAGATCAACAGTATCTAGCCGGGTCGCGGCATAAAGCAGTAAACCGATCGGGCGGGCCGGCATGGTCCGCCCGATCTTCGTGCCCGCGGATGGACGCCTTACTCCGCCGCGCCGGCGAGATCGTCCCGCATGTCGTCGGTGGAGTAGTCGCCCCACTTGCCGCTAAAGGACGACGCAAACATATCGGCGTTGGTGCGTTCGGCTTTGCGCCGCGCCTCCTCCAACAGCGCGGTGCGGCGGGCGGCCGCGTCGGCGGGCGCGGGCGTCTGCGCCGGGGCCAGACTCACCACCCGCACGCGGCGGATGTCACCCATGACATACTCCACCACACTCCCCACGCGCTTGCCGCGGATGGCCTTACCCAGCGGCGCGTCGGCGCTTAAGCGGCCCTGGTCAAAGGCGGCGGCCTGCTCCTTGACTAGATCGAACGCGATCCGTTCCGTGTTGCCGTCGGCGTCTATGAGGTCAAGCTCGACGTGGATGCCGATGCCTACCTGCAATGGGGTGTCCATAGGTTTCTCCTTGCGGCCGCGCCGGTACGCCACCGGCCCCGCCTCCGTTCCCCCATCATACACCGTCCGCGTGCGGCGCGGAATCACGCGTGAAAGGGCGCGGGGGATGTGGTACGCTTGCTGCCGACGACGGTCGATGGGCCGTTGGGCAGATTGCCCCATAGAAACGGAGCCGCTATGTGCCGCAATATCAAGCCGCTGTTCAACTTTGACCCGCCCGCGAGCGACGCCGAGATCCGCGCCGCGGCGCTCCAGTTTGTCCGCAAGGTGAGCGGGTTCGCTAAGCCATCCCAGGCCAACCAGGCCGCGTTTGACCGCGCCGTGGATGACGTGACCGCCGCGGTGCGGGAGTTGATGGGCGCGCTGGTCACGACCGCGGAGCCGCGCGATCGCGCCGTCGCGGCGGCCAAGGCGGCTCGCCAGTCGACCCGGCGCTTCGGCCCTCGATCCCCGGCCTAGGCGACCGTCCCGCGGGGCTGCGTCCCAAACTCATGTTTGACTTTCCAGAACAAATGTGCTAGAATGGTGTTCACTCAGCGTTATGGGCGCGTCAGGTCGCCGCGCATAGACAGACAGGGGACACGGTCATGGACATGATCACAAACGCCACGCAGGAGCCGAACCGGCTGGACGCGGGCCGGCAAAAGGCGCTGGATACCACGCTCGCCAACCTCAACAAGAAGTATGGCGATGGCTCGGTGATGAAGTTGGGCGAG
>CAYJQA010000758.1:0-2336 GCA_964372065.1 uncultured Litorilinea sp. | reverse complement strand
GGTACAGCCCGTTTAGTTGGGACTCACATCCACACTGGCGACCAGGGGAAGTGCATTGCCCCATTTAGAGACGGCGACCGGATGGGGCGCGCCGACGGCAGCTAGGTTGCGGTGCAGCGGGATGTGCGGAGAAAACTTGTAGCCGACACCCCGCACTGTGAGCAGACGGACAGGGTGGGACGGGTCTTCTTCCAGTTTCTTGCGCAGCCGGCGGATAGCCAACTCGACAATATTGGCGTTGGTCTCCGCCGATTCATATCCCCACACCTGTTCCAGCAGGTCTTCCTTACTCACGGGCTGGTCCACATGGCCCATGAGGTAATAGAGGAGCTGATACTCGGTACGGGTGAGTTCGACCAGCGTGCCGCTGACGGTCGCCGCCCGCATGCCGCTATCCAGCCGCACGTCGCCATATTCCAGCACGTTGACCGGGTCCACCGCGGCTTTGTGAACGGTGCGCCGGAGAATCGCGCGGATGCGCGCTTCGATCTCCTTAAACGTGAACGGTTTGGTAATGTAGTTGTCCGCGCCCAGCTCCAACCCGCGCACGATATCGTCGGGGCGGTTGAGGGCGGTGAGCATGACAATGGGCACATCTGAGATCCGGCGCAGTTCGGAGCAAACGGTAAAGCCGTCAATGTTGGGCATCAAAATATCTAACAAGACTAAATGAAATTGGCTTTCGCCGAAGATGCGGAGGGCCTGTTCGCCGTCGTCGGCGGTGGTCACTTCATAGCCCATGCGCTGGAGCGACATTTTGAGCAGATTACGGATCATGCGCTCATCGTCCACTACTAGGACGTGAATCTGCGGGTCCGATTCAGGGTGTGACGCCCCATGGCCGTCACCATTGGGGAACGGTCGTTTCATGATATCTCCCTCCTGCCCGGTACGTGGTTTGCCGGACCAAACCTGCTGCGGCCCGTCGCCGCCATCTCCATGACCAACCTGTCTCTGTCGTACTGTCTCTGTCTCGCTGTCCTACTATCCTGGTCAGCCACGCCGGCGTCTGTCTAAACGCCGATCCGCGCATGGCCGTCTGTTAAGAACGGGGGTAAGAAACGAATGCAACGTAGGCGGGCGGTGACTCCACACCAGGTCCGTATTGACTACTAGGCCCATCATATCACACAAAAAAAGACAGCTTATCCAACAAATGTCGCACCTAATCGAGCCAAATGACCAGAATAGGGGCGGATGGGTGGCTTAGTAGTAGGCATGCTGTCAAACCGCGAAGGCAAGCCCGACCATTCACGGCGCAATCCGTCAAGCGGTGTGTGGGTGCATGGTGCGGTCGCGCATCACCAATCCGGCAGAACGGCGACGGCTACTCATCGAGGCCGGTGAGGCCTTCCTTGAGGGCGTAGAGGGCCGCTTGTGTGCGGTTGGCGAGATGCAGCTTGCTGAGGATGTTGCTGACATGCGTGCGCACAGTGCGCTCGCTGATAATCAGTTTGTCGGCAATTTCTTGGTTGGATAACCCGCGCGCCACCAGGATCAGGACATCGGCTTCACGCTCGGTCAGCGGATCTTCGGAGGCGGGCAGCGTGGTAGGCCGGTTGAGTTCGCGGATCAGCTTGCGCGCGATGGCGGGGTGCAAGGACGATTCCCCGCGGTTGACGTCACGGATCGCCTGGAGCAGGTCTTGGGTGGAGGTTTCTTTGAGCAGATAGCCCAGCGCGCCGGCCTTGATGGCGGCGAACACCTTGTCGTCGTCGGAATAGCTGGTGAGGACGAGGATACGGGCGTTGGGGCTTTCTTTGCGGATCTCCTCGATGGCTTCAATGCCGGTCTTGCGCGGCATCATGAGGTCCATGAGGATAACGTCCGGCTTGGTGGCGCGCGCTCTGAGGACGGCTTCGATGCCATCGGCAGCTTCGGCAACGACCTCGATGCCCTCCACGTCTTCCAGCAGCGCCACCAGGCCGCCGCGCACCACTGTGTGATCATCGGCTATGAGTACACGGATCGTTTCGGTCACTCAGTCCTCCTCGCCATAGTCGCGCGGCGTGCTTGCCGCCCGGTGAGTGGTGTCTGTTTCATTATACATGGAATTGGTGCGAGTCTAAACCTGGTGAAAACGCGGGCATAAGCCGGGAGACGCCGCCGTAGCCAATTGGGGATAACCTTGGAGAAAACTGGGGTATTCCGGCAAAGTGCGGGATAAGTTGCCGCGGGCGTTATCCCCGTTATCCTCCGCCATTGGGCCACTCCACCGCCGGGCCGCTACATCTAGTAGGGCATACTTGACAGGGCGAGAAGTTGTCCCGGCCAGCCGCCCCCTCTCCCCCTGTATATCCCTGGCCGCACCGCTAGGCATGGAGGGACTGTTACGC
>CAYJQA010000757.1:1792-2339 GCA_964372065.1 uncultured Litorilinea sp. | reverse complement strand
CCACACGCTCCATGCGCAGCAGGCCAATCCGCAGTTGATTCTGGATCAGCTCGCCGACGGTCTTGACGCGGCGGTTGCCCAAATGGTCAATGTCGTCGGGCCGCGCCGGGCCGTTGTTGATGTTGATCAGCCGCTTGATCACCGCCACCAGGTCGTCGGTGGTGAGGATGCGCGTCTCCAGCGGCGTGTCCAGGCTTAAACGGCGGCTCAACTTGTAGCGCCCGACCTTGCCCAAGTCATAGCGTCGGGGCGAGAAGAACAAATTCTGCAAGAAGCTCTTGGCATTGTCCAGCGTGGGCGGGTCGCCCGGCCGCAGCTTCTTATAGAACTCCAGCAGCGCATCGTCCACGCCCTTGGCGGAGTCGTTGGTCGGGTTGCTGGTGTTGTCGCGCTCCAGCGTAGACTCGATGAACGGGTGGTCCAGGTTGGTGTCCGTGTCGACAAAGGCGGCGCGGATCTCCTCGTCGGTCCCAAAACCAATCGCCCGCAATAAGATCGTCACCGGCAGCTTACGCTTACGGTCCACCTTCACGCTGATAATGTCACG